>CAYYUX010000063.1:0-9629 GCA_964474975.1 uncultured Thermodesulfobacteriota bacterium | reverse complement strand
GTGATTACGGCCCCGCGATAGACGCCCTCTCGCATTTTGAGGAGCTTTGTCTTATGGGCTACGTTTATTATGTGGCGGGCCGACCTGTTGCCTATGCCATGGGCGAGGCCCTGCACGGCGAATACTTTGCCGTGCATTTCGAGAAGGGGATACCCGGTTATGCCGGTCTTCTGCAGTTTGTGAATCAGAACTTCGCCAAATCACTGCCGGAAAAATACAGGTTTATCAATAGAGAGCAGGACCTTGGTATAGAGGGACTTCGTAAAGCTAAACTCAGTTACAGACCCGATGGTTTTATTAAAAAATACCGTATATATCATGGGACGGCAAAAGTGACGGGAGGCGGCTATGATAGCCGTTAACATCATGTCAATAGATGTTACAGCCCTTGCCTTTGATGATAATCCTGCCCGTGTCCGCGAGGTTTTTTCCGAGTCAGGGGCAGGGGAGATGCCTGTGCTTGATGCGGACAAGGTCCTTGCGGGGGTATTAAGAAAGCCGAGATTCCTGAAGGCATTGAAGGAAGCGGAAGAAGGGCCGGAGACGGAAAGAGGCGCACTTACTGCAGGCGGCCTCTGCGAGAGGACTTTCATGAGCGCCTCTCCCGGGGCCGCGTTTTTTGAGCTTAAAGAGATGCTGAAAGGCGCGGATGAGAGACCTGCTTATGTATATATCGTAGATAACGCGGGCCGCCTCCTTGGCCGCGTGGGCAAAGAAGACCTTACCCGTCGGGCCGTTGAATATGGTGAGAAGCCATGACCTTAAAACCCCTTGGCATATACGTGCATATCCCCTTTTGCCGCAGTAAATGCCTTTACTGCGCCTTTAACTCCGTTGCCCTTGAAGATTTTTCGGCAGAAGAGTGGGTGAAGCTCTTAAGCGATGAGTTTTTATCTCATCTTCGCGGCGCGGCCTTTAAGGGTGAGAGTCATAGGCTAAGGTCCATATACTTTGGGGGCGGTACGCCCTCGTTACTGCCGCCATCTGCCATCAAGGCCCTTGTCGCATTGTTCAAGAAAAAATTTTCAATATCAGAAGACCTTGAGGTTACCCTTGAGGCAAACCCCGAGGGCCTTGGCACCGTGGAGCTTAAGGGGTTTTTAGAGGCCGGTGTAAACAGGCTGAGCATAGGCGTGCAGTCCCTTGATGCCGGCGAGTTGCAGACCCTTGGCAGAAGACACGGCCCCGGCGAGGCAATTAAAGCTGTGCGTAACGCGAGGCTGGCGGGTTTTAAGAACGTGAGCCTCGACCTAATGTACGGCCTTCCCGGACAGACCGCTCTCAGCTGGAGAGCGACCCTTGAGGGAGTCCTTGCCCTATCTCCCGCCCATATATCCCTCTATAACCTCTCCATTGAAGATAATACCCCGTTTCATAGGCTTTACGGCGGGCCTGGCGAAAGCCTCTTTATGGATGAGGATCTCGAAGGTGAGATGTATGAGGACGCTATTGCAAGGCTCCTCTGCGCGGGGTATGAGCATTACGAAATATCCAACTTCGCCATGCCCGGCCTCAAGAGCGCGCATAATGAGGGCTACTGGCTGGGCCATGATTATATTGGGCTTGGTCCCGGGGCCCATTCGTTTTCAAGTCCTTCTGCTTCGTGCCCCCGGGGCAGGCGCAGTTGGAACGAGGCGGACATCGAGTCTTATAAAAGGGCCCTCGGCGCGGGTAGCCCCATTGCCGGTTTCGAGCTTTTGTCAAGAGAGGATGCCATGGAAGAGGCCGTTATGCTGGGGCTTCGCATGCTTGATAATGGTCTTGATCTGGATTCTTACGAAAGGGCCTTCGGCCGGAAGGCAAGGGAGAAACTCCTTGCGAAGTGTCTTGACCTTGAGGCCAATGGGCTTCTTCATATACAGGGGAATAAGGCAGTGCTTGACAGAAGCGCCCTCTTTATCTCCAACGAGGTATGCCTCGGGCTTGTCTCCTGAGAGGGGCTCTGAAGGGCCTTAGACCTTGACATCCTGCAAGCCCGTTGATATCTTTTTATATTAGCTTTCATCGTGAGAGTATTAGCGTGAGGGAATAAAAAAAGGGATGGAATATCTTGGTTAAGATGGAAGGGGCCGTTGACGAAGGGCTTATGGCGGGGCTCTCGGAGCGGGCCATGATGGTCCTCGGGGCCATTGTGAAAGACTACATAGAGAGCGCCGAACCCGTGGGCTCAAAGACCATAGCCTCAAGGTATTATCCCGGTCTCTCTTCCGCCACTATACGCAGTATTATGGCAGGCCTTGAGAGGTCAGGTCTCCTCTTTCAGCCCTATACATCGGCGGGGCGTATCCCGACGGAACGGGCCTTTCGCCTCTATCTCGACAGACTCCTTGAGCTTGAGGAGCCGGGGGCGGCGGAAAAGGAGCTTCTCTACAACACAACGGAGCGCTTTTTAGGGATAAAAGACATCTTGACGGGAACGACAAAGGCCCTCTCTCATATTACAAGTTGTACGGGGCTTGTCCTCCTTATTGGAAGTTACGACTTTGTGATACGCGATATTAGGCTCTTGCCTATTGAGGGTGGATCTATACTGCTTATCCTCGTACCCGAGCATGGCACTGCGCGTACCAGTCTCTTCAAGGCAGGTGACGAGGCCCGTGGTCTGGAGTTCGAGAAGGCATCCAATTATCTGCGCGATATCGGCCGCGGTCTTACGGTAAAAGGGCTGAGGGCCCGAATCGTCGAGGAGATGCGGAACGAAAAAAACCTCTATGATGAGCTTCTCTCGAATGCGCTTAAAATCGGGGAGCTGGCCTTAAGCGGTTATGAGGGCGGCGGCGAGGGTTCGCTTTACGTTGAGGGGCAGGCGAATATTCTTGAGTACCCCGAGTTCAGAGACGATTTTGAGAAGATGAAACAGCTCTTCACCGCCTTTGAAGAAAAAAGCATCCTTGTAAAGTTTCTCGATAGAAGCTTTGAGAGTGAAGACATTCAGGTATATCTCGGCTCTGAGAGCAGTGTCGAGGGTTTCGAGGGACTGAGTTTTGTCATTGCCCCATATCATCTTGACAATGCCCTGTCCGGGACCATCGGCCTAATAGGACCGGTGAGGATGGACTACGCAAGGATAGTACCCCTTGTATCCTATGCGGCGGGGCTTATCGAGGGCGGCGTATAGGCGCACTATCGTGTGGAGGCATAAGAGCTTTTCTCCTTGATTGCAATTAAAGATTATTTCGGGAAGGTCTGTTTTATACGCCTTCTTGTTAAGATAATCATTAGATAAAGGGACGAGATGAAAGAAAAAAACAAGATAAATGAAGATGTTGTAGATGAATCCGTTGAAACTGGTAATGATGCCGGGGCCGAAGGTCTCTGCGGAGATGAAGAAAAGGGTCTTGACCTCCTTCTTGAGGAAAAGACCGACGAGGCGGCGAGGAACTACGAAATGTTTCTCCGTGCCCGCGCCGATATTCAGAACCTCAAGAAGAGGCAGGAAAAGGAGAAGGCAGGGTATATAAGCTATGCGACAGAGGCGGTTGTTATCGAGATTCTGCCTGCCATTGATAACCTTGAGCGGGCCATTGAGCATGCCTCCGCCTGTGAAAGTGAGGGCACGGCCTCTCTCATGGAGGGCGTAAACCTTACCATCGAGCAGATGCGTAAGGCCCTTGAAAAGTTCGGGGTAAAAGAAATAGAAGCCGTGGGTCAGCCCTTTAACCCCGCGCTCCATCACGCAATCAGCCACGAAGAATGCGCAGACGCGGAGCCCGGTCTTGTGATTAAAGAGTTTCAGAAAGGCTATCTGCTAAAAGACAAACTCCTGAGGCCTTCCATCGTTTCCGTCTCCGGAGCCGCTGCGGAAGATGACGATAAATCCGCAGACAAGGGACAGTTGCACTAAATTAGAGAGGAAGAGATGTAATGGCAAAAGATTACTATACTATACTGGGGATTTCAAAAAACGCCTCTGAGGCAGAGATAAAAAAGGCCTACCGCAAGCTTGCCCTTGAGCATCACCCAGACAAAGCCACAGGTGATGAGGAGAGGTTCAAGGAGATTAACGAGGCCTACAGCGTCTTGAAAGACCCGTCCAAGAGGATGCAGTACGATCAGTTCGGCACTGCCGGGGTTGGCGCCGGTTACAGAGAGGCGGGTTTTGGAGGCTTTGGCGGCGGCGGAGGTTTTGAGGATCTCTTTGGCGAGGTCTTCTCTGATTTTTTCGGCGGAGGCAGACGGGGCTCCGCCGCCACACGCGGCGCAGACCTGCGCTATGACCTTCAGCTTACCTTCGAGGAGGCCGCCTTTGGCACTGAAAAAGATATTGAAGTGCCTGTTACCGTTGATTGCTCCAACTGCGGCGGCTCAGGTTCGAGGGACGGCACAGGCGGGGCAGAGACATGCCAGAGGTGCGGCGGCTCCGGTCAGGTTAACTTCAGGCAGGGTTTCCTCACCATAGCAAGGCCCTGTTCTACATGCGGCGGCCACGGCGTTGTAATCAAAAACCCCTGCTCTTCATGCGCCGGACGGGGAAAGATGCGCAAGCGCACCAAGCTCTCCGTCAAGGTTCCCGGAGGCGTTGACAACGGCTCAAGGCTGAGATTATCGGGAAAGGGCGAGGCCGGTGAGATGGGAGGGACTCCCGGGGACCTCTATGTCGTTGTTAGCGTAAAGGAACATGATATATTCAAGAGAGAAGACGATACCATTATCTGCGAGGTACCAATAAGCATATCGCAGGCGGCCCTCGGAGCTGAGATAGAAGTGCCTACACTTGAGGGTACGGCAAAGTTGAAGATACCTGCGGGGACACAGCCGGGGAAGGTTTTTTCGCTCAAGGGCAAGGGCATAGCGTCTCTGCAGACAGGAAGGCGCGGCGAGGAGCTTATTGTAATAAAGGTCGTTATACCAAAGTCGCTTTCGAGCAGGCAGACTGAGCTCCTTACGGAGTTCGCCGAGATTAGCGGTGATGACGTGGCGCATCCATCAAAGAATCTATTCTCAAGGGTAAAGGGAATCTTCGAATAGTGAAGTGCCTCATAATAATCCTCTCTTTAATGTTTTTTACGCAGACCGGTCTTGTTGCCGTCCGCGGCGTTGCTTATGCCGAGGCCCTGCCTGTGGAATCACTGCCCTCAATAGGCTCTGATGCTGACGAACCGCCCTTGGCAGAGGCACCTTCCGTCAAAGCTCAGCCGCAAAGCTCTATTGAGGATATTGGCCCGGCTGGGCTTCTTGAGCTTGCGCGCAGTCTGGCCGCGCAGGGTGAGGCCAATGAGTCGGAAAAAACATATAAGCTCCTGCTGAAGCGTTTTCCCGAGAGCAAGAAGGCAAATGTGGCCGAGTACGAACTTGGTCTTCTCCTCTATAAGAACGGAGGAGCCGTGGAGGCGCGCTCTTACCTTGAGCGCGTGAGCTCATCGTGGTGGGTGGAGCCGGCGCTACGTGAAAAAACCAGAGTGCTCCTGAGAGAGATAGACTCTCTTCTCAAACGCGGAGCAAGGGAATCGAAGGGGCCGGCCATAGGGCTTATCCTGCCCCTTAAGGGAAGGTACGCCCCCTATGGCGAGGCCGCGCTAAAGAGCGTCCTCCTTGCCGCTGGCATCTTCGGCCCTGCCGCTACGAGGCCCGTAGACGTTATCGTAAGGGATGTAGGCGAATCGTCTGCCGGGGGGGCAGGGGCCGTAACAGCGCTCGCCGAAGAAAACAATGTTCTCGGCATTGTTGGGCCGCTTCTTAACTCCACTGCCTATCAGAGTGCGGCAAGGGCCGAGGCTGTAGGCATCCCCCTTATCACCCTCTCGCGTAAAGAGGACATCAGCGGCGCAGGAGGATATGTCTTCAGAAATTCTCTCAGCCCGTCGGAGCAGGCAAGGGCGGTGGCAGAGTATGCCGTAAACGTACTTGGAAATATAAAATTCGCCGTCCTCTATCCCGATGATCCTTCGGGAAATATAATGGCAAAGACCTTCATGGATACTGTTATCGGGCTCGGCGGCGAGGTTACGGCCGTAACCTCATATAAACGGGATACAAAGGACTTCGGTAATATTCTCGTAGGTCTCTTCAAGATAGAGACAGATGAGGTTCAAGAGGGCAGGCGTATGATAAAGGAGTACTTTCCCTCAGAGGAGGCGGATGCCCTCTATATACCTGATAACTACCGGACGATAAGCCTTATTACGCCTTATATCAAATATTATAATATCGAGGATCTACAGCTTCTCGGTTCGAGCGGCTGGGACTCAAAGAAACTCGTGGAGATGGCGGGAAAGGGCGTTGCCGGAGCCGTTTTTGTAGATGGATTTTTTGCCGGCAGTAAGAGAGAGTCTTCTTCTGTCTTCGCCCGCCGCTTCAGGGATGCCTATGGACGAAGGCCCGGAGAGCTTGAGGCAGAGGCCTATGACGCGGCTGGTATCCTGATAAAGGCCATTGATAGCGATAACCCCGGCAGGCATACCGTAAGAGACAGGCTTCTTGATATGAGCGGCTATGATGGCGCAGGCGGTTCCATATCTTTCGACCGCTTTGGAGGTTCCGTTAAAAAACCATTTATCCTTACCGTGAAGGGCAGGTCTATCGTAGAGGCGGAGTATTCGAAAGCCCCGCCGGAGCAGTCCGAAGAGCCGGTGCCTCTTTTGCCCGATACACCGGAAAACCTTGAGTAATGGAGAGCAGAAGGCATGAAGCTTACGCATACCGATGAGAGCGGCAAGGCGAGGATGGTCGATGTGACGGAAAAGATTGTCACGGACCGCGTGGCCGTGGCAAAGGCGAGGGTGCTTATGAAAAAAGATACCCTTGCTCTTGTCCTTGCAAATGATATGAAAAAAGGAGACGTCCTTGGCGTCGCCAGAGTCGCCGGTATCATGGCGGCAAAGAAGACCTCGGAGCTAATCCCCCTATGCCACCCTCTGTCCATAACGGGTATAACCGTAGACTTCAAGACCCTTAAGAGGCCGCCGGCCATTGATATAACGGCTACGGCGCGTATATCATCGAAGACAGGCGTAGAGATGGAGGCCCTTACGGCGGCCTCTGTTTCGGCGTTAACCATATACGATATGTGTAAGGCCGTTGACAAGGAGATGATACTCACGGACATACGGCTCATGAAAAAGTCCGGCGGTAAGAGCGGGCTTTTTACAAGAAAAAAGGCCCGCTCAAGTAAGAGAAAAAAGCAGGGCTGAACTGTTTTTATTGCCTCGTCCATGTAGCGGCCTGCGCCTCAGCCGGCAAAGTCCTCTCTCTTTTTGAGGTAAGATTATCCTTTGCACTCATGTTTTTTTGGTTTATAATAAAGAGCTATGAAAGAAGATAGAAGAGAATACTTCAGAAGAATACTCGCAGTCAAACTCGAGGGGCTCCTCGACGGAGCCGGTAGGACAGTGAGCGACATGACAGAGGCCGAGGGCAAGAATTTTCCAGACCCTGCCGACAGGGCCACTCAGGAGTCTGACAACAGTCTGCTTCTGCGCGTGAAAGACAGGGAGCGCAAGCTCATATCCAAGGTCAGAGACGCAATGGAGCGTATTGAGAACGGCACCTACGGTATATGCGAACTATGCGGAAACGATATATCCCACAAGAGGCTTGAAGCGAGGCCCGTTACCACTTGTTGCATAGAATGCAAGACAGAAGCGGAAGAGCAGGAAAAAAAGCGCGGTTAAAGACAGTTGTAGGCCCTTAATAGTGTTTATCTCATAATCCATCTTATTATAACTATATGAAAGGCTCCCCATGCCAGAGTTAAGGAAAGACCCCATTATTGGTAGATGGGTAATTATCTCCACGGAACGGGGCAAACGCCCTTCGGAGTTTGACTCGCCGAGGCCTGTAATGCGGCAGGGTTTCTGTCCATTCTGTCCCGGGAATGAAGCCAAGACGCCTCACGAGATACTTGCCTACCGTTCAGGTGAGGGTGGAGCGAACTCGTCGGGTTGGCGAGTCCGCGTTGTGCCGAATAAGTACCCCGCCCTGAAGATAGAGGGAGAGATAAACAGAGAAGGCGACGGTGTTTTTGATAAGATGAACGGCATCGGGGCCCATGAAGTCATCATTGAGACGCCTGACCATCTGGCCTCTCTGTCCAGCATTACGCCGAAGAATTTTGAAGAGGTCCTCTGGGCATACAGGGACAGGATTGTTGATCTGAAAAAAGACACGAGACTCCGCTATATACTCATATTCAAAAATCACGGCGAGGCCGCAGGGGCCACCCTTGAGCACAGCCACTCGCAGTTAATCGCCATGCCCATAATCCCCAAACGGGTAAGCGAGGAAATTGACGGCGCCCTCGAGTATTATAACTTCAAGGAACGGTGCATATTCTGTGACATTATAAGACAGGAGACAGCGCAGGGGGTAAGGGTTGTGGCAGAGAATCAGGACTTTCTCGCCGTAACCCCTTATGCACCCAAATCGCCCTTTGAGGTATGGATATTGCCCAAGACACATGGTTCGAGCTTTGAGAATTGTCAGAAGACGCATTACGAGAACCTATCGCTTATATTCCCCGATGTCTTGAGGCGTATGGACAAGGTGCTTAACTCCCCGCCATACAACTTTATACTTCATACATCACCTGTGCAGAACGGCTCCGAGCAATACTATCACTGGCACTTCGAAATTATGCCCAAGCTCGCCAGGGTCGCGGGCTTTGAGTGGGGCTCTGGTTTTTACATCAATCCCACTCCGCCTGAAGAGGCGGCGCGGTTTCTCAAAGAGGCGAATCCATGAGTCTACGGCATGGTGAGAAAGCCTTTTGTCTTTATCGTTGCCGCGAAGTCATATTGCTTTGACAACCCTGCCGTTGATGCGGTAAGGTGCGGTATGAAGATATAGTCACAATAAGAGCGCTTCAATACTGCGTTCAGGCGGGCCGATACCGGAACAGGAAGGTATGGCGGAAGAGAGGCGGCAGTATAACCTCTGTGAGAGGCCCTCTATCTCCGTCCGTCAGGTAAGGCAATAAAAAGTTTGAGTTCGCTCTTAATGGCAGGTGGTATATTATCGGAGTTCTTATGAAGAAAAAGATCCTTGTGGTAGATGATGAGGAAGGCCTCAGGCTTTTATACAAGGAAGAGCTTGAGGATGAAGGCGCCGAGGTAACACTTGCGGCTTCAGGGGAAGAGGCCATTGAGAGGCTTGAGGAGGGGGCTTTTGACCTTATTCTCCTGGATATCAAGATGCCCGGCATGGACGGCGTGGAGGTCCTTCGGAGGGTAAAAGAAAAGTGGTGCGACATACCCGTAATTCTCTGCACGGCTTATCCTCATTACAAACACGATTTCGGTACATGGGCCTCTGACGCCTATGTTGTAAAGTCTTCTGATCTGAGTGAGTTGAAAAAGACCATGAAAGACGTCCTCTCACGTACCTGACCTGGGCGAGTAAGGACAGTGGGGCGAGTAGGGGGCGAGTAGGGGCGTGGACTGAAGTGGGGGGGGCCGGCGTCGTGGGGGAGCCTCTTATAGTATGGGCAGAGGGCGAGTGAAGTGAGGGGTAATTGAGCCGGCTATTAGTGTGGCCCTCTTGTGATGCTTATTGTAGTGTTTTAGGCACGATCTTCAAAAGGCGGCCGTACTTCATTGAGTTATGGTCATATTCATTTAAAAATTCGGTCTTTCATATCGGGGGGTTAGCTCAGTTGGGAGAGCGGCTGGTTCGCAATCAGCAGGTCGTCGGTT
>CAYYUX010000062.1:0-9778 GCA_964474975.1 uncultured Thermodesulfobacteriota bacterium | reverse complement strand
CTGAATGTGGTTTTTTTCGTGAAAATACCAAGGAAATTTTACGGGAGATAAAGGATTCTCTCTCTGCGAACAATAGGGAGATTCAGCAGATTAACAACACAATCACAAGAATAGCCACGAAGATGGAGGCCCTTGATGAAGGACTTTGAGCGCGCCATGGAGTTTGTTTTCCGCTGGGAAGGCGGGTACGTTTTTGACCCTGCAGACCCCGGCGGGGAGACTCATTGGGGAATATCGAGGCGTGCCTACCCCATGCTTGATATTAAAGACCTTACAAAAGATGATGCAAAGGATATATACAGGAGCAGGTACTGGGATAGGGCGGGATGTGGAGAATTACTCTGGCCGCTAAACATGGTGGTCTTTGATACTGCTGTAAACATGGGCGTATCAAGGGCGAGGGATTTTCTCTCACGAACGTCTTACTGGCAGGATTATATCATCGAGCGGATTGATTATTACGCCCGAGTCCTCGGACATAAGAGCTATCTCAGGGGTTGGATAAACAGGTCCGTTGCATTATATCAGATGGCGGCAGGCGATGAACATCCGCTATCACTTAACGAAGGAGGAGGTAAATGAATATGGAGTGTTATTCCGGGACGCACGTTATAGAGGCGCTTGTACTTGGAGGGGGCTTGGCCCTCATCGGCACGGTCGTATATTACAAGAGGTTCTCTCAGTGGACTAAGCAGTTGAGGGATAAACTGTGAAGAGGCTCGGCCTATGTATCGGGTGCGGAGGGCTGATGAGGATATATCTGAAGACATGCCTCTGCGGGGTATGCGCCGCGCCGGTACATACAGGCGCCGTCCCTAAGATTAAAGACCTCGCGGAAGACGGAGGAGAAGAATAATATGACACCTATTATCGGAGACCTCATTGAGAGCACTGTGGGAAAGGTGGTGGGTAAACTCACTGACCGGTATCTTCCCGCATCAATGAGTGAGACAGAGAAGGCGGAGTTTCAGGTAAAGGCCGCCGAGCTTGCCATTGAAGAGGGTAAAGCCGCTACCGTTGATATTCAGAACGCCCGAGCCCTTGCCATGGCCGAGGGTGATGGAGCGCCAAGGTGGGCCAATATCCTGAAGGTGACACATCGGCCGCTATGGTCATTTATCATGCTCTTCATCTTCAGCTGGACCATACTCGCCCCGTACCTCGGCTATCCGCAGATCCCCTTGACAGAGGTGCATAAATCCATTATGCAGACGGTAATAATATTCTATTTCGGAGGTCGCAGTGTTGAGAAATCCATAGCTATGATAAAGGCCGCCTCATAGCCAGTGCCCCTCGTAACGCAAGGGCAGTTGACATACCCCGGTGATAAAAGTTATAATATACAATGAACGCACGGACGTTTATTATCATCGGGGTTATCTTCATCGCCGCGGGTATCGTCATTGGCATTGCGCCGTGGATACCCTTCCTCGGCAGGCTTCCCGGAGACTTCTACTTCAGGAAGGACAACTTTTCCTTTTATTTTCCTCTTACCACCTCGGTAATCATAAGCGCGCTCATCTCTCTTCTTTTATATTTGTTTGGAAGACGATGATGTTGCAAAAAAGAGAATCCATGGTGTGCTGTTGTTTTTTTAACACAGTACGAGCTTAAGGCATTGCCTCTAACGCCTTGATTTGTAATAACTTTTTTTCTTGGCACGTTTTTTGTATGTAATATATGGTAATGATGCAGAAGACTATAAAAAAAGAGATATGTTTTTACGGTGTAGGCCTTCATACAGGCCGTGATGTCAGCCTCAGATTGGTCCCTGCCGAACGGGATATGGGCGTAAGGTTTATTCGAAAAGATCTGCCCGGTTCTCCTTCCATAAAGGCCGAGGGTGCCAATGTTGTAGATACCAATTACGCAACTACCCTTGGCGTCGGCGGCGTGACCATAGCCACGGTTGAGCATATCCTCGCGGCCCTTTACGGCCTTGGTGTGGACAATGTAGATGTAGAGGTTCATGGTAGCGAGATACCCATCCTTGACGGGAGCGCAGGTGAGTTTATAAGAAAGATAGAGGCCGTAGGCTTAAGAAACCTTATGACGCCTCGTCAGTACCTTGTCGTCAAGAGGCCCATAAAGGTATCGGCAGGCGATAAGTATCTAATGCTTCTGCCCTCAGATGAGCCGGGGCTGAGGATAGATTACTCCATTGATTTTAATCATACCCTTCTCGCCAAGCAGACTTTCTCAAGGCGCTGTACAAAAGAGGTCTTCATTGAGGAAATAGGCAATGCCAGGACTTTTGGCTTTTTGAGCGATATAGAGATGCTTCGCGCCAACGGTCTTGCCATGGGCGGCTCTCTCAGCAACGCCGTAGTAGTTGGCGAGAGTGATATCCTCAATAAGGACGGCTTGAGGTATCCTGATGAGTTTGTAAGGCATAAGACACTTGATCTTATCGGCGATCTCTCTCTGCTGGGCGCTCCGGTAAAGGGTCTGCTTATAGCCCACAGGTCAGGTCATGCCCTTAATCATCTGCTTCTGCAGAAGATAGTCAGGCATAGGCCAAGGTGGGAGTTGAGGCCGGAGACCACGGCTACTAAGGGCGCTCCGGAGATAAATGTATACACAAATTACCGGCGTGCGGCAATGGCTTTTTAAGAAGATTGCTCTATTTTCGTAATGCCGAGATGGTCGGGACGGGGCTAAACGCCCCGTTTTTTTTTTTTGTCCTTTCGGCACTACCTCCTTACTCCTCGCGCCATGACTTCCCCTTGATTGTAAAAAAAATATCCCTATGATAGAATTGCGGCTGAAAGGAAAGCCCTTACATGGGAAGGCTTTCCTTTAAGAAAATTCTTGGAAATATCAGGAGGTAGATGAATAGAAAGACTGTTTCCGAAAAAAAGGGAGATGAGTTTAAAGAGCAGATAACCCTTGGAGACAACGTCCTTGCCATGAGTCTCTTTGGCGAGGCCGCCTCGAACCTTAAGGCCATTCAGGACTCAACGGGAGTAAAGATAGACACTCGCGGAGTCCGTCTTACCATGAGGGGGGCAAAGAGTGACGTAGGGACTGTTAAGAAGCTTATCCTCGACCTCTACGAGCTTCTTGAAAAGGGCTATCGCCTTGGTCCTCACGATATAGATTATGCCATCCGCATGGCCGTTACGAAGAGTGAGCTGACACTTGCCGAGGTATTTCTCAACACGGCTTGTATTACATTCAAAAAAAAGGTAATAGCCGCAAAGAGCGTGGCCCAGAAGATGTACATCGATGCCATAAGAAGGTCTGACATGGTCTTTGGCGTCGGTCCCGCCGGCACGGGTAAGACATATCTTGCCATGGCCATGGCCGTAAATGCCCTTGTTAATAAAGAAGTTGAGCGTATTATACTTACGAGACCGGCTGTTGAGGCCGGAGAGAGGCTTGGTTTTCTCCCCGGCGATCTCGCCGCCAAGGTAGACCCATACCTGCGGCCCCTTTATGACGCGCTCTATGATTTCCTTGAGTACGAGAGGGCGGAAAAGCTCATCGAGCGTGGAATCATAGAGGTAGCCCCATTGGCCTTCATGCGGGGAAGAACCTTGAACGATTCCTTTATTATCCTCGATGAAGGGCAGAACACTACTACTTTGCAGATGAAGATGTTTCTCACAAGGCTTGGTTTTGATTCAAAGGCCGTTATAACGGGCGATATCACACAGATAGACCTGCCCTCGGAGAGGGCATCGGGCCTTGTGGAGGCGAGTAATATCTTAAAGGGGGTGAGGGGTGTGGAGTTCGTAACCTTTTCTGATGTTGACGTGGTGCGCCATCGCCTCGTCTCTGATGTTATACGTGCTTTTGATGCGAGTGCGGCCAAAGGGCGACGAGGCTCAGGTATCTCGGGTTCAGATAAAGTGTGAATAAAATCTATGGGAGGGAGAGGCATGGCCTCCTCAAGTGTTCTTGTAACAGACAGGGCCCGTTGCGGTAAGCTCTCTCAGGCAAGGCTTATTTTAAAGACGGCCATGGCCGCCCTTGACTCAGCCGGTAAAGAATTGAGCCTCCTTCTTACCCATGATGAAGAGATAAGGGAGCTTAACAAGAGGTTCCGGGGTATTGACAAGGCCACCGATGTGCTGAGTTTTCCCATGGAAGACGAACGCCTTCTCGGTGATATCGCTATCTCCATGGACAAGGTACACGTGCAGGCCGCGGAGGCCGGCATTACAGAGGAGATGGAGCTTGCTAGGCTCTGTCATCACGGACTGCTTCATCTTCTCGGATACGAACACATCCACGGCGGGAGACAGGCGGGTAAGATGAGGCGCCGTGAGGATGAGCTTTTCGCGGCCCTGGAGGCAAAGGGTTTTTTCCTTTAGGACGGCGGTACGCGCTGATGTGCAGATAGCTAAAGAGGCGGCTATTATGGGAAAACAACGGCAGGTTATCAAACCAAAGGGATGGCTCGCCAGCCTTAACTGCGCCATAGAGGGCATTATTTACGCCTTCAAGACGCAGAAACACATTAAGCTCCATTACCTCATCGCTGTAGTCGCCCTTATCCTGAGCCTTGTTCTGCGGCTTCCTGTTCAGGAGTTTGTTCTCTTCGCCATATCCATAATCGTTCTGCTCTTTGCCGAGATGCTCAATACCGCCATAGAAGAGACTGTGAATCTTATCGAGGATAAACACCACGTCCTTGCCAAGAACGCCAAAGATGTCGCCGCCGGGGCCGTCCTAATAGCCTCTATCGGCGTTGCCATCGTGAGCTTTATGATTTTTACAAAGTACATTGCCGCCCCGGCTTCCCTTGGTTTTCGAGGTATCCATGAATTTACAGGCTATATGGCCCTTATATCCCTTCTTATAGTCCTAATCGCCGTAGTAGTATGTAAATCCATTGGCCATAGCGGACGCCCCCTTCATGGCGGTATGCCCAGCGGCCACGCCGCCGTGGCCTTCTCACTCTTTACCTCCATAACACTGCTTACGGCCTCGCCTATAATTGCCATACTCGCCTTTATCCTGGCCATTATGGTAAGCCATTCACGCCTTCTCGGCGCTATTCACACGAGGCTCGAGATACTCCTCGGAGCCCTGCTCGGCGCTGGTCTTACCCTACTCATATACAGGATTTTTCTCTATACAGGGCCATGACCAAGAAGATACTTTTATCCATGGCTTCAGGGCTCCTCCTTGTCCTCTCCTTTGCCCCTTTCGGGCTATGGCCCCTGGCCTTTGCGGTCTTTGTTCCCCTTCTCATCTCCCTTGAGGGGCAACGCGGCAGGCGTTCATTTTTACTCGGCTATATAACAGGTCTTGTCTTTTTTCTCGGCGCCGTGTACTGGGTAGTCTACTCCATGCATTATTACGGGGGCCTGAGTTTTATGGAGAGCCTTCCTGTCCTCATACTGCTCTCGGCATATCTCGCTCTCTTTTTCGGGGCCTTTGCACTGCTCTCACGCCTCTCGCCCGCCTCCGGTATCGGCACGCTACTTTGTCTCCCCGCTCTCTGGGTGAGTCTGGAGTATCTGCGGAGCCATCTCTTTACGGGGTTTCCATGGGTGCTCTCGGGGTACGCCTTAGCCCATAGTCTTATCCTTATACAGATTGCCGATATTACGGGCGTATATGGCCTGGGCTTTCTCATAATGCTTGTTAACGTAGCCATCTATCTCGTCCTGGTCTCATGGCTGAAGGGCATCTCAAGGCCAGTCGGGGTGATGGCGGTAACGGCGGCCATTCTCGCGTCAGTACTCGTCTATGGCGCCATGAGGGTAAGGCAGGTAGATAATGCGCTAAAGGGCTGGCCGGCGGTGCGCGTTGCCGTGGTTCAGGGTAATATAGACCAGTCCCTTAAGTGGGAGAGGAGGCTTCAGGGTAAGACCCTCCGTATATACGGGTCTCTTACAGAGCGGGCCGCTGAAAATGGCGCAGACCTTGTAGTATGGCCCGAGACTGCCGTGCCCTTTTATCTTGAGAGAAACACTGCGGGCGGGAGAGCCGTGGCAGAGATTGCAATGCAAAATAATGTGCGGCTCTTGACCGGGAGTCCTGCCTATGATTATAATAAGAAAAACAAAGAGGTTGAGCTGTATAACAGCGCTTATCTTATATCCAGCGAGGGGCGGATTACGGGTAGATATGATAAGGTTCATCTTGTGCCTTATGGCGAGTACGTGCCCCTTAAGCGTTTCATGCCTTTTATCAAAAAACTTACCGCGGGCGTAGGCGACTTTACAGCCGGGCTCGGCCCTCTGCCCCTGAAACTTGGCGGCTACAAGGCCGGGGTTTTAATATGCTACGAGGCCATATTCCCTGCCTTATCGCGCGGCTCTGTGCTGGCCGGGGCCGGCCTCCTTGTAAATATTACCAACGACGCCTGGTTCGGCAAGACAAGCGCGCCCTATCAGCACCTTGAAATGACGCTCCTTAGGGCCGTTGAGAACAGGGTTTTTCTTCTGCGCGCCGCCAATACAGGCATTAGCGCCGTTATCGACCCCCTTGGCAGGGTTCTTAAAAAGACTGAACTTTTTACTGAAGACGTACTTGTCGCCGATGTTTCGATAAATAACGAAATGAAGACATTCTATACGATTTACGGTGATGTCTTTGCCTATATATGCCTCTTCTTTTCCGGGTTCCTCGTTATCTTCGCCGTGGGCCGAAGACGCTCTCTATAGTTAAATATGGTGTCAACGGAAATGTAGCCGTCACCGGAATTGTCGCAATAAAGGGATAAAAATTGACATGGATTGGCTTGCTTTATTAAAGTTTTTGGGTGGTGCTGGAATTATATCTGCGGCACTAATCTATATAGCAAAACGTGTAATCGACACTTTTTTGGATACACGTATTGAGAGTTATAAAGCTAATCTTGAAAAAATAGCTATTGAGCATGGAATAAGGTTTCAGCAATTACATACGGAAAGGGCACAAGTTATAAAAGAATTGTATGAGAAAATTGTTGTCCTAGATTTTGCTCTTGGTAGTGCCCTAAAACCATTGCAACATGAAAGTGAACCGAGTCTCGTAGAGAAAGTGAATGCGCTTTCAAAAGCTTTTAATGACCTTTACTTTTTTTTTCCAGCTAAGAGGATCTATTTTGAAAAAAAACTTTGTTCAGCAATAGATAATATTATCAAAATTTCCAGAGGTGTTTTTAGTGATATTACTGTTTATCCCGTAAATATTAACAGTACAGAATGTAAATACGATCCTAATGTGTGGAAAGGTAGACACGAGTATTGGCAGAAGGCAAGAAGTAGTTATGAAAAAGAAATCCTTCAATCAAAAGAAGATTTAGAAGACAGCTTTAGAGAGTTACTTGGGATTAAGGCGTCCCTTAAAAATTAGGAGGAAGACTCAACATGTATGATGATATAAGGGCAGGGCTTAAAGAGACCACGGGCAGGTTTGAGGAACTACGGGGGTATCTTTGACCTCGCGGGGATGGAAGGGGAGCTTGCGGGGATAGAATCGGACCTCGCGAAGCCCGATTCATGGGAAGACCGCGCAAGGTGCGAGGCCCTGATGAAGAAAAAATCGCTCTTAACGGGAAGGCTCAATACCATTAACGCCATCGCTACTCTCCTTGAGGACTGCGAGGTCCTTCTTGAGCTTGCAGAAGAGGCGGGCGACGAGGACTCGGCCAAAGATGCCGGAGACAAATTAAAAGAGGCTCGCGCGGCACTGAGGGCTGAAGAGATAAAGCGTATGCTCGGCGGCGAAAACGACACCCTTGACGCCATTGTCTCCATACACCCCGGGGCGGGAGGCACCGAGGCCATGGACTGGGCTGGCATACTATTTCGCATGTACCAGCGCTGGGCCGAATCCAAGGGGTTTAAGGTCGAGGTCATCGACTATCAGCCCGGTGAGGAGGCAGGCATAAAGAGTGTTACCTTTGAGCTTTCAGGAGAGTTTGCCTACGGCTATATGAAGGCAGAGTCAGGCGTTCATCGCCTTGTGCGGATATCTCCCTTTGACGCGGGAGCCAGACGTCATACCTCTTTTGCCTCTGTCCTCGTATATCCCGATATAGAAGAAGACATAGATATAGAGATACTGGATTCGGATATCCGCGTCGACACCTTTCGCGCAAGCGGCGCCGGAGGCCAGCACGTCAATAAGACCGACTCTGCCATCAGGATAACCCATCTCTCTACAGGCATAGTCACACAGTGCCAGAGTCAGCGTAGCCAGCACAAGAACAAGGCAACGGCACTGAAGGTCCTGAAAGCGCTCCTCTATGAGAAAAAACGGGCCGAAGACGAGGCCAAGAAAGAATCTTTTCAGAAGGATAAGCGCGAGATAACCTGGGGGTCTCAGATACGGTCCTATGTGCTTCAGCCCTATCAGCTTGTCAAGGACCACAGAACAGGTATTGACGTTGGCAATGTGGACAGGGTCCTTGACGGAGATATTGACTCTTTTATCGAGGGATTCCTCCTCCATAGCGCCTCTGGCAGGTAGGGAGCTTTCGCGTCTTTACGCCGCGCTTTAAGGTTTTTCGAGAGTTCCGATCTCAACGCGCCTCCACTATGCCCGATTGACCCGATGAGGGCCATGCTGAACATTAAACATAAATAAAATTAAAATAAATCTTGACATACACACTGCCGCTGGTCTATATATAAAGTTTCTGTTTCTAACTTCAAAGGGAGCGGTATGTCTTTATTCTGAACCTTGGGCAGTATTCGCATATCGTACTTACGCTGGCGTAGCTCAACGGTAGAGCAGCTGATTTGTAATCAGCAGGTTGCGGGTTCAAATCCCATCGCCAGCTCCAATGCAATCAAGTTCTTTTATGACTTTTAAGGACGTTTTGCCCTCTGCAAGTTCAATATGGAGGCGCAGGGCCTTCTAATCAGGCAGTTCATTTGTCTTCGTGGTTTTTTAAGACTCTATGACCGAAAAACCTCAGGAAATTGGACGGTTAAGAATACCTTTGCCGGACCGGCGGGGGCGGTAAAGCCCCTGTAGTTACGCAATGTTTTGGAGGGGTACCCGAGTGGCCAAAGGGGGCAGACTGTAAATCTGCTGGCTCAGCCTACGGAGGTTCGAATCCTCCCCTCTCCACCATAATAAACTGGCCCTCTCAGCGGAGCAGTTGCTCTGCGGGGGCATAATTAGGGGTTCGGCAGTCTGGGAGATGATCATTAGGGGTAGTTAGTCTGCGGCAATCCGGGGTGCTGTAAGGGGTATGGGGAGTAATCAAGGCGCGTGGTGTTCCTGCGGGATTTAGCGGCTTAAGGTTGTAAAAGGGGCTGTTCCGGCGCGCGGCTTCATTTAAGATGCACTTAATATCTCAGGCTTGTTCAGCCGCGGGCTCATAAAAGGGGCAGGGGGCTGATTAAGGTGTGGGCGTTTATTTTTTGTATGGCAAGGATTGGTTTTTAAGCGATTGGATTAAAAAAGGGTGCTTATCTCAGATGAGGGGCCGTGTTTTACGCAGAGACCTCTCGCTTATGGCCCTGTAACCAAGTTATGGGAGTTTAGCAGGTTTTATCAGGCGGGTGTAGTTCAATGGCAGAACTCCAGCCTTCCAAGCTGGCCATGTGGGTTCGATCCCCATCACCCGCTCCAGTAAAGGGTTTGAGTACGAGCCCATTCAGCTTTAATGTCATACGCAGGTACAATAGGTGCGAAGAGGAAGGTTCGATCCAAACACCCTCTCCGGTACAGGGCTCTTATATCGGCCCATGTAGCTCAGTCGGTAGAGCACTTCCTTGGTAAGGAAGAGGTCAGCGGTTCGATCCCGCTCATGGGCTCCAGTTAATTTAAAATATCGAGACAGAGAATTATTTTGGAGGTAAGGAGATGAGTAAGGCTAAAT
>CAYYUX010000061.1:0-9801 GCA_964474975.1 uncultured Thermodesulfobacteriota bacterium | reverse complement strand
AGGGCCTTTATTATCTTGCGCTTCGTATCGAGCCTGCAGGGAAAGCCCTTTTCAATCCTGTCTATAGTCAATGTAGAGAGCCCGGCCTTTCTCGCAAGTTCTGTCTTGCTTAAAAGGATACGTTCTCTATACTCTTTTAATGTATTTTTGGACATAACTCAAGTACCTAAGTCACATGGAGAGTTTACGTGGCATCATCAACAGGATAAGCCACATTAGCTATATTTTTATTGCATTCTGGTCTAATTGTCAACACTTGTTTATATTTAAGTCGAGTTATACATAGTTATATCTAATTATACATAAAAAAAACCTCGGTTATGTATACTCCCACACGATGCTTTAAGGTGACTTATCAGGGGAAAACGAGGCGTTGTTCTTTGAAACTTTATGATTCTTTTATTTTCATCCCTCTCTCCCCGCCGAGTATGACGACGGGGAGACTCCGGGATTATTCATGCAGGAGGTCAAAGAACTGGCATGAGGCTATTATACCCCGCCAAGCTCCCTCCACTCCCTCCTCTCAATGGTCATGGTACCGTAGTTCTGCCACCCCTGCGGAAGGTTATTAACAGGCGTATAGGTGAAGTTGGCGCTCGTTGTCCCGTCTCCGCCTACGTCCAGTTCTCCGGGTTCTGTCCCATCGTTGCCTACGAGCAGACTGCCGTTCATGTTGAAGGTAGCCGACGTACTCACAGCTCCTTCATTATTTGCCTCCACCTCCATCTCTTTGGTGGCGATTACGACAGCTCCATCCGTTGCAGTACCTACGTTCATATTGACATTGCTGTACTTGGCCTCTACCTTCACTTCCTTCGCCACCAAGGCAAGACTATTGGCAGGTTTGAAGTTCAATGTACCGGCCCCGCCCACAACCTCAAATTCTCCGGCCGGCTGTGAGTTATTGGCGGCCGTACCTACGAGGATACTGGCCGTTATGTCCACCGTGGCGGCGGGATCCGATGGACCAAAGAAAGAAAACTCATCCTGGGCATCTATTATATTGACAACACTGCTCGTATAACCCGCTCCCGTTGCCGCGGTGTAGCTGTTGAACTGATTGGCGTTCATGAGAGCCTTTTCGTCCTTCAGCTCATCGGCGGTAAAGGTATAGCTGTTCTGAGTGCCGGCACATGCCCCTACGACACCGTTCCAGTTCGGGTCTGTACACCAGTAGACTGTGTGGTTATAGGTGCCATGATCATGGCCATGGTGGTGGTGGTCACCGCCAGAGCAGGTAGTGCAGACGGCCTGCACCGTGGCCTGAACCGTATAACTCGTTCCCATGGTATTTATGGCATAGTTTATCGGCCATGATGTGCAGTTTGATCCGCAACTCGATGTGCTTCCCACTGTGGGAGTCATCATGTAGACCTGCTGATCCGCAAAATTGGCCTGGTTCTGATAATAGGCAAAATCAAGGACCGGCGGAACTACTGCAGTGGCTTGAGAATTACAGGACTGAAACTTTCCGCTGTTGCAATCAGGGGTTATCGTGCCTGTGGATGTGGCCTGCGCCGAGACGAGATCGAAGTTGCCCTGTAGATGTATATTATCTTGACCGTAAATTTTGCCCGTGAATTTTCCGGGGTTTGCCCCTATGCCCTCACCCTCGATAGTGCCGTTGCTGTAGGTGGCGTAATCAAAGGCCGTTATGGCGTTTCTTACAACAAGACCAACCTTACGAGAGACGCCGCTCACCTTTCCCGTTACCTCTACAAGGACGTCATTGGGACCGAGATTGGTATACTTATCGGAACGTGTTGCATTAACGCCCCTGCCGTAAGTTCCGGCGGCATCATATACCGCCACGGAGTAGGAACCCTTGACCTTACCCATGTCCATGGTACCCTGTGTATCGGCGGCCCACTGCGCGGCGTCGTCACTGGTGTTGCCGTTCTTATTAAGGTCCGGCGCCCAGCTCGGGTCTGCCCGCAGAAAGTTAATGGCTTTGCTCATGCCGGCTTCAGCCGTATTCAATGCCTGCATGGACCTTGTCACATTACCGGCAACCTTTACATCCGTTGTGGACGTAGCAATAATGGCCGCACCGATAATGGCCAGAATTCCCATTATCATCAGGGTTATGGCAAGAACCACGCCCCTCTCATCACCGATAAGCCCGGGGATGGATATGCCGCCTTTGTTTTGTTTGTACTCTTTAACTGCTCTCATATTGTCACCTCTTTTTATAGTTGCCCCTTCAAAAAATCCGTGGCTGAATCCATCAATTACAGCTATTGGTTGAGTGAGTGGTATTGTATAATATACTCGTAATACCGCAGTTTGCGGTGGTAAAGGCGCTCTTCGAAACCCCAAAGCTCACATCTATGCTATTACTGTTGTAAAGCTGAGTGGCCGGGTACGTATATGTCCCGGGTGTAATACCGCTCTCCACCATGGTACCCGTCTCAATGGCGCCCGTAAGCGTATTAGTTATCGTAGCCGTTACCTTGGCCCCAGATACGGCCATCATATTCTCGTCTGTGAGGACCGCGGTAAGGGCAACATCCTGACCGCCGGGTCCGCTCCTGTCCACGGTCATGGCAATCTTGAAGCGCGAATTCTGGTCATAGGTGTAAATGCCTACAGAAGGCTCGGGCTGAATATCATAATTCGCGTTGCTGTCCGTCATCTTGACGTAATACCAGACCCTCTTTCCCGTTAAGGCAGGGATATGGCTCGATACGCATGTCCCTGAAGAGACCGTCTCATATGTATTTGTAGTTCCGACCTGACACATGGCAATGGAAGACCAGCCCGATGGAGTCGCCGAGTAATCCGTAGATGGAGCCGAGAATGTGGACTTATCCGTTGTACTATAATAAAGCGTAGCCCCTGTTACAGTTGTTCCTGCCTCGGGGCTCACTGTATTCGCGACGTCTACGTCATAAGAAGTCCAGAGGTAACTCGCGTCCTGAGCGCCTGTCTCAACGGTTATGCCGGCGGGGTTCACATTGGACGTAGTGGGTGTCAGGGGCCTGTCCTGCACGCTCACCGTTATAGTGGGACCTACGGTGACCGGCACTGTAAAGGTGGCGGAGTTGCAGGCCGCGCCGTCAAGATCGTTTGTATAGTTAAGTGTTACTATTAGATTTTCACTTCTCATATCAGCAAAACCCGCTCCCGACAAATCCCTGAAATCAAGGATAAACTCATTGAGGCCTGTCAAGCCCGATAGCCTACGAAGAGATGCCGTAGGTTCGAAAGCGGAAAAATCAACTACATTACCTGAGGCCACGTCCGTATTGTCCCAGAGCGTATTGGCGCTTCCGCCAAAGGGCTTCAGGACTACCTTGTGGAGCTTTGCCGCGGCGTTGCCCCAGACAAAGGTAGCCGAATTTATGGTAACAGAGCTGTTGCCCGTGTTCTTGATGCCGATGGTAACCACGTTATGCTGTCCCCCCGTAAGAGGCGGGCTGAGAGTACCC
This sequence comes from uncultured Thermodesulfobacteriota bacterium, assembly GCA_964474975.1. GTDB lineage: Bacteria > Desulfobacterota > GWC2-55-46 > GWC2-55-46 > JADFVP01 > JAJRZX01. Next base: position 6,370 of record CAYYUX010000061.1, on the reverse strand, counting down.
GAGGTTACTACTGTGATAGCGGGGTCCCAGGCTATGTTCGTCGGCATGACCGAAACCTCTGGAGAAGCCACAGTACTCTCCTTCAAGGCGCAGTCAAGGGCCTTCACCGTATAGTAATAGGTGGTACCCGGCACTACGGTGCTGTCTGCGTAGCTTGTTGCCGTTACGGGCATGGAGTTGAGTTTTGTATAGGGGCCGCCGGAGGTTGTACTCCTGTAGACATAATATCCCACTACGTCGTTCTCCGAGGCGGGATTGAAGAGATTTCCGTTCTCACTTCCCGTGGAGGCCGACCAGTTCACCTGAGAGGTGGAACAAGTGGCCGTAGTAAGGGACGAAGGCGCAGAGGGAGGCCCGAAGTGCTTGGAGCCCGCAGAACCGTCGCCGCATGGAGCGGCCGTGGCCAGAGACGTGGCTCCGGCACTGTAGTTGCCGCACCTGTCATAGGCAAAGGCCCTGTAATAATAGGTAGTGCCTATGAGTATCCCATAGCTGTCTGCAAGGGAGTAGGTCTGCGACGGGGTAAGTGGGGCGTAGTCCTTCTGGTGGTTCGGCCCCACGGCCCCGGGGTCCTGGGCATCTACGGGATACTGGTCAGTCCTTCTCAGAATCCTCACACCATCGATATCAGGGTCAGCGGGAGTTGCCTCACTCATATATATCTTATCCGTTGCCGCTATGGCCTCGAAGGCGCTGGGGTCTGCCGGCGGAACGGTCTCCAAGGGGCTCGTGCTTGTGACGCCGCTCACAGGCACGTCTGTGCCGCTACTGGAGCCGTCTCCGTAAACAGCGCTCTGCGCCGACTTATCCTGCTCATTTGCCGCGCAATCCCATGAGACCACTTTATACACAAAGGGATTTACAGGGCAATTTGTTACTCCTGTATCCGAATATGTCAGGTGCGTGGAATCAAGCTCCGCTACCTGCGTATATGTAAGACCGGAGTCATCGCTCCTGTAGACATGATAGCCTCCCGTATCAGCAGAAGTACTCGCTATCCAGCCAAGGGTAACAATACCGTCACCTGCCGTGGCGTCAGTGTTCGTAGGCAGTGCAGGGGCAATGGTGTCGTCAGGTCTTGTATCCGTAGTACCGCTCGTGCCTGATATGGCCGAGGTAAAGGCGGCATTTACATTGCCAGATGTGTCATAGCACTTCATGGCAATATCATATTGAGTGCCGTCAGTAAGGCCAGTTAGGGTATAGGATTGCGTGGAGCCTCCCGGCACATCAACGAGCCCCGTATAAAAACTCGTCCCCGTTGCCTTGTAATACACCTTATATCCCGCGGCGTCGGAGCTTGAACTCTTTGTCCACGACAGATTAAGCCTGCCACATGTGCCGGGGTCTGTTGACTGCAAATTGGTGGGAAGAAGGCATTCAGTGGTATCCGTGGACTGCTGAACCCCCATGCACCTCAACGATACGCTCGTAGAGAGGTTTACCGTATCTATCTTATTGGTAGACGGATTGGGGTAGGCAGTGGCGGCCGTAAGCGTTATGCCGACCTTTCTTATAAGGTCCCTGTTGGCCTGCGATTGTATGGGTACGGGTATAAGCACACCGTTCTCGTCATAATAGCTGAAAGTTATCCCCGTTATATTGCCCGCAAGATCAACGCCCGTACCATAGGCCCCGTAAGAGCTTCCGTTCCATGTGGCGGAACTCCTCATTAATTCTTTTGTCGCCGTGTCGAGTGTATACTTTATCTTCCATGGTCCCTGATTGGGGTCTGGGTCTGGGTCTGACTCAAACTCAAAAACAGAGGCATCTGCCGTACTGATGGGAGTGTCCTTATAATAACACCCGGCGGCGCGAACCTCTTTTACGAGCTTCTCCATGGTTACCCTCGACTCCTGCTGTATCTCCAGGAGCCTGTCCTGCCCCGTAGAGGAACGCAGAAAATAATTATACAGAGAGTACACCGCACCCATTACCGCCACGCCTATGGCCATGGCCACGAGTAGCTCTACAAGGGTGAAGCCGCGTTCTTTTGCTGAATTCCGTATAAACATATCTATCTCGCCAGGTAAGTCCTGAATATGGTGTTATGTCCGGGGCCTATTCCGTCTTTCCAGAGCACCTTTACGGCTACATCCTTGAAATTTACCGGGGTGGGGCCGTTGCTGATGTAGGTCTCACGCCTGAAAGAGGCGTGTCCCGGGATAGTGCCGTAATCCTCAACGATATCAGGGTTAATTCCGGCCAGCGGATCGCTTGCCGGCACAGAGTCTATTACACTGTCAAAGTTAACCACTGCAGTGCGTTCAATACCCTCAAGGGTATCGCGGGCAAGGTTGGAGGCCTCCGTGGTCCGCCGTCCGAAATCCGTACTCTTTATAGTGCTTGTCATAAGCCCGGAGAGCGTTAAAAGGGCCACGCTGAGAATTACGATACTCACAAGAACCTCTACGAGAGTGAACCCCTCTTCTCTTACAAAAACTCTTTCTTTCATTAGCCTCACCATGTTGTTAGTATTTTTACCCGGCCACTCGCCGAGGATACACTTACCATGTACTTATCCGCGGCATTGGCCAAGTTACTGAGCCTTATCTCTGCAAGGGTTGCCGAACCAAAGGGGTCAAAGACTATTACCGCTGTCGTACCCGTAGTATATGTAACACCGCCTACGTTTACATTGAATATGTCCACACCGCTCTCAAGCCCTTTTGAGGCTATCTGTGGGTCCGCTGTCCAGGGGTCCGCATCAGAGGCCCTTGTTACGACAGTGAAAGTCTTGGGAGAGGCGTCGAGGTCAAAGCGCACACCATACTTCTGCGTTGAGTTCACGGCCTTGCTCCTTGCGTACTGAAGCATGGAAAAAATATCCCTTGATGCGCTCTTAAGTTTCATGTGTGGAAAAGTAGAGCTCAAAAAAGTAGGCGCGGCTATGGCAAGAAGGGTGCCGAATATTGCCATGACAACGAGTATCTCTACGAGGCTGAAGCCCCTCTGCCCGGCCTTCCGCCACGAACGCGCTCTATCGCGAACCAAAGGAAAAACTTTCACCCTGAGGACGCGCCCCCCTTGCGCAGGGAGTGAGGTATGTATATCGCATCTTCTATCTTCAGCTGAATTCTTCATAAAATTTTTCTTTCCTTTGGGTAGATACCCGCCTTATAAACAAGCAACACCTGTGCCAAAGCGTAACCACTTAAAAAAAAAGAGTTTTCTCCCATTTTACAGGAAGAAAACTCCGCAAAGTTTTCACGACTTGATTACTTTTGTTTATATTATAGCCCGCTTCAGGGCCGCATATCAGAAACCATAGGTCTTTATCTTATAAAGCAGTGCCCTCTGGCTTATCTCCAGAAGCTCGGCGGCGCGTGTCTTATTATTCTTGGTCGCCTCAAGGGCCCTCTGTATAAAGTCCCGCTCCATGGCCTCGTGTGCCTTTTTAATGGATAGCCCCACGGCGGCCCCATCTGCGGCATCCAATCTCGGCGATGAGACTCCCATGGGGAGAGAAGACCTTTGTATGAGATTGGAATCCTCAAGTATAAGCGCCCTCTCAATCACGTTCTGCAACTCGCGCACATTGCCAGGCCAGCCGTATTTCCGCAGTGCCGTAAGGGCGTCTTTCGCAAGGCCTTTCACCTTTTTTCTGAATTTGCGCGCATAGATGTCAGTGAAGTGCCCTGCAAGGACCTCAATATCTCCGGGCCGTTCGCGAAGAGGCGGAAGGGCTATCTCTATGACGTTGAGCCTGTAGTAAAGGTCCTCTCTGAACCTTCCTTCGCGTATCTCTTCCGCAAGGTTCTTGAGGGTCGCCGCCACCACCCTTGTATCAATCTTCACGGACTTTGTCCCGCCCACACGCCTTATCTCGCCCTCCTGAAGCACACGAAGGAGCTTGACCTGAAGCTCCATGGGAAGTTCGCCGACCTCGTCAAGGAATATCGTTCCGCCGTTTGCCTCTTCAAATAATCCGGCCTTATCACGCTTGGCGTCTGTAAAGGCGCCCATGACATGACCGAAGAGTTCGCTTTCAAGGAGGGGCCCGGGGATGGCACCGCAGTTAACTGCAACAAAAGGCCGCTCCGCCCGCTCCCCGCATGAGTGGAGGGCATGGGCTACAAGCTCTTTACCTGTGCCGCTCTCTCCGCTTATTAACACAGTGGTGCTGTAACTCGCGACCTTCTTTACGAGCTCCAGTATCTCAAGCATCCTCGCGTCTACTGTGATAATGTTCTTAACATCAAAACGCCGCGAGACCTCTTTTTTCAGCCTGCTGTTTTCGCGTTTGAGTTTTTCCCTCTCCTCGGCCTTCTTGAAGGTAAGGATTATCTCATCATTATTAAATGGCTTGGAGACGTAATCATAGGCCCCGAGCTTCATGCACTCTATGGCCGTCTCAATGGTGCCGTAGGCACTCATCATGATAACGGTATAATCCCCCTTATCGCCCTCCTTGAGGGCCTTCAAAAATTCAAGGCCATCCATGCCGGGCATGCGTATATCGCATAAAATAAAGTCGTAGTCATCAGAAGAGAGGGCCTTAAGGGCACGGGAGGCGTCTCCGAAGGCCACGGCCTCATACCCGTCCATCTTCAGTATTACAGAGAGCATATGGCGCAGGCTCTCTTCGTCATCAATAATCATCACCTTCATATCAAACCCTCCCGCAGGGTAATCTTACCGTAAAGGCAGACCCCTCTGACACCTTTGATTCAAAGTCTATCTCCGCCCCGTAGGTCTTCAAAATACTCTCCGAGACAAAGAGGCCGAGGCCCGTGCCTTTTCCTACCTCTTTAGTCGTATAAAATGGCTCGAATATCTTTCCGGCGTCTTCCTCGCTTATACCGGAGCCGTTGTCCTTTATCGTGACGAATACATAGTTACGGTATACCTCCTGTCCCGGAGACAGGGGTTTATCTCCCTTGCGCCTGCGGAGATTCGCCCCCTTGATAAGGACCTTTCGCTGTCCCGACTCCACTGCCACCACCCCGGCCCTGCCCGAGGCGCCCGTGGATTGGGCCGCGTTTACAAGAAGATTTATAAATACCTGCCTGAGCTTACCCTCGTTAATCCTGACAGGAGGAAGGTCCTTGCCAAACTCCGTCTTAAGTTCAATGGCTCCAAAATCAGGGTGACCCTCAAGGGCCGTAATGCTCTCAAGGAGTAAGGCGTTAACGTCAACGCTCTGGAGAGGTTTCTTTTCACTCCTTGAGAACTCAAGGAATTCTCTCACAATGGAGTCTATCCTCGTAACCTCCCGTCCGGCCCTTACGATTATATCTTTTTCCTCGGCCTTATCAAGAGAGCCGCGCTCAAGTATCTGCAGATATCCGCCAACTGCGCCGAGGGGGTTGCCTATCTCGTGTGCGATACCCGCGGCAAGTCTTCCCGTGGCCGCCAGTGTAGAAGAACGCAAGACCTCTTCCTGCGCGCTCAGGAGCTCGCTGTTAACCCTCTCAAGGGTATTTATCTCTTCTTCAATCTTCTCGGCCATCTTGTTAAAAGACGAGGCCATGAGTCCAATCTCATTATCAGAGTTTATCTCCACTCTCTCGCCGAAAGAACCACCGGCTATACGGGAGGCCGCCTCTGTGAGCCTCCTTATGGGATTTATGATGGAGCCGGAGAGGAAAAAGAAACCAAAGCCAATTATTATGGCGCAGTCCAGGATGATATAGATAACAAGGAATTTTTTTACGCCCGTGAGTTCGCTGTTAATATTGTCTAAAGAGAGGGTGAACTCAAGGCGCCCCAGAAGGGGCCCGCCGTCTTTCATGACAGTATTTACATGAAGCAGAGTGCCCGGGCCGCGTAGCCATCCGCCGCCATGAGCCATCACTTTTATACCGTCAAGGAATACGAGGGAACTTCCGGCGCCCCCTGGAAGATTCCCCTCTTTGACGACAACACGCCCCGTTGGCGTGGTGAGGCGGTAGTCCCTGACCCCTGCCTCGCTCATGATAACGCCGAGGAGCTTGAGGGCCTTCTGCTCATCGAGCCACGGGCTGAGGCGCGCCACAGACTCCCTTGCAAGGCGCGCCGTCTGTTCCGCCTCGCTGGTCTTCCAGTACAGGGCCCTTTCCTCAACTATCTTAATACTCATGACCCCGATAAAGGCCACGCCGGCAAGGGTGATAAGTGCGATGCCGAGGCCGAGCTGGGCGCGTATGCCTATCTTGAAATTCACGGGGAGAAGTACACGTTAAAGGCCATGGACAATACTCCTTATATACCACTCTATTAAAGAGCTACCGTAAAAAAAATAAAGCGCCGCGCCAAGAGCCAAAAACGGCCCGAAAGGCAGGGCGTATTTACTATCCCTTGAAAATAATATCATAGTTGCCACACCGGCCAGCGCGCCGATAATAGAGGCGGTAAAAAGGGTAAAAAGCACGCCCTGCCAGCCGATAAA
>CAYYUX010000060.1:0-10011 GCA_964474975.1 uncultured Thermodesulfobacteriota bacterium | reverse complement strand
TCGGACCATATTACGTCGCGGGTTAACGATCTTGAATTCCACAAGAATAAAATAAATGCTGTATTTCAAGAAGCCGAGTGCCTATCCGGTATCACGGGAGTTATTAAAAAAATCGCCTCTCAGACAAACTTGCTGGCCCTGAATGCCGCCATAGAAGCCGCGCGCGCCGGCGAGTTTGGAAGGGGATTTGCCGTGGTGGCCGATGAAGTTAGAAATCTGTCTTCAGAGTCCCAGAAAGCCGCCTTGGAGATCGGAGATGGTCTCAACAAACTTATGCTCTCCGTTGAAAACAGCGTATCATCAATACTGGACCGTAAAGTGGTTGAGAATGAGGCGAAAAATCTTACGGATTTCGCGACTCAGGTCATGGGACTCTCCACTCTTTTTTCCAGTTATGATGAACTTAACTCAGAGATACTCAAAACCCTGGATGAGGATACAAAAAAGATCAGCTCTTCAGTATTAGAGGCTCTGGCAGGGATACAGTTTCAGGACATCACTCGGCAACGCCTGGAACATATCCGGGATTGGATTAACAAAGTCACCGAGCATTTGAATTTAATCATGAAAGCCGTTACCTCAGCTCAAGAATTAGGCGAGGTGGGTTGCTTTCATATGGAAGATATGCACAAGGATTATCGTATGGATTCACAACGGGTTACCCATAACAGCGTTGTAGGATCTGACTGCCCCGATAATGTCATAGAGCTACCCAGTATTCAATTGTTCTAAGAAGCGTCTGCTTATAGGTATCTTGATAGCAAGACAGTAGCCCTTTAATAAAGGTATCAAAGGGGCGCTAATGGATACAGGCGCGACGAAAACAATCTACAGAGCGACTTGAAATTATTAATTTCCATTCATATTGAAGACAGCGTTGCCCGCGAGTACCTGTAGTACCTTCTTTCCCCTAAGCCTCAAAATAATCCGTCTTCCGGCAGATAGTGATACATTCCATTGCTCTTCTTCTAAAAATAATTATTTGCTCAGAGACCCGCTATCCTCCATGAGCTCCCGGCGAGACTACGATTGCATTCTTACTGCGAATCTTGGTATTGTAGTATAATCCGATAAGTTTATATTACGCAGGAGCCGTTAGCCGAGTGTGGAAAATATACCTTTACTGACAGACCTGATTATCCTCATGGTGGCGGCCGTCCCCATTACCTTTTTTTTCCACAAACTGGGCCTTCCCACCATAGTAGGTTTTCTCATCACCGGTGTTGTCATCGGCCCCTTCGGCTTTGGTCTCATCACTGATCATCACGCTATTGAGGTACTTGCCGAGATAGGCGTCGTTCTGCTCCTCTTCACCATCGGCCTTGAGTTCTCTGTATCCAGGCTCATTAAAATACGGAATGAAGCCCTTATCGGCGGGGGACTTCAGGTTGCTTTTACCACTCTCATCGTCCTTCTTGGCGTAAGGTATTTTGCCGAACCTCTGCCCGTAGCGCTCCTTATGGGCTTTATAATATCCCTCAGCTCCTCGGCCATTGTATTGAAGCTTCTCGTCGACAGAGGGGAGGTGAAGTCTTCCTACGGCAACCTCTCAGTTGGTCTGCTCCTCTTTCAGGATATCTGTATTGTTCTAATGGTGCTTATAGTCCGGGGATTCGGTTTAGAGGGAGGCACCTCGGTCTTTTCCATCGCAAAGAGTCTGCTCGCGGCGGCCGCGGCTATCGTCGTGATTATCGTTCTTGCCTCCTACATTGTCCCCAAATTTCTCTATCAGATAGTACGGCTTGAGAGCAGGGAGCTCTTTATCCTCACCATACTTCTGCTCTGTCTGGGTACGGCGTGGCTCACCTCCCTCTTCGGTCTCTCACTGCCCCTTGGAGCCTTCATCGCCGGTATCGTAATCTCCGAGTCCGAGTACAGCCACCAGATAGTGGCGGAGATACTGCCCTTCAGGGATACCTTCCAGAGCCTCTTTTTTATCTCCATAGGCATGCTCCTTGAGTTCTTCTTCTTTATTCACCATCTGCCCCTTGTCATCGGCGTTTCCATCGCCATACTCCTGCTCAAGGCCCTGATTATTACCGGCGTCGGAGTGGTCCTGCGCTATCCATTGCGCACCAGTATAATGGTGGGTGTTAGTCTTGCACAGATAGGGGAGTTCTCCTTTGTCCTGATAAAGATGGGCAGTGATTACGGCATACTGACCTCCCCGGCTTATCAGACTCTCCTCGCCTCATCCATATTGACCATGGCCATGACCCCCTTTCTCTTTGAGAAGTCTTCTCTCATCGCCTTTCAGGTCGGGAGGCTATTGCGGCGAAAAGGCCATGCGCCCGGTGTAGAGAGAAGGACGACCCTTGGCAACCACGTCATCATTGTCGGATTCGGCCTCAGCGGCCAGAACCTCGCGCGCGTCCTGAAAGAAACGGGCATCGGCTACATCGTCCTTGACATGAATGCCGAGCAGGTGCGCAAGGCCCGAAAAGAGGGACACAAGGTGCGTTTTGGAGATTGCAGTCATCCCGATGTGCTGAAGGGCCTCGGTATCAAGAGGGCCCGCATGGTTGTCTTTACCATCCCCGACCCTATAGCCACGCGCCGCGGCGTGGTGACGACAAGGGGACTGAATAAAGAGGCCTCAATACTGGTGAGGACGAGGTACCTTACGGAAATCGAGGAGCTTTATAAACTTGGCGCAACAGAGGTGATCCCCGAAGAGTTTGAGACATCCGTTGAGATATTTTCAAGGGTTCTGCAGGGGTACAGGCTACCGACAAATATTATTGAGAACCAGATAGACATTATCAGGCACGAGGGGTACGCTATGTTCAGAGACCCCGGTATCACGGGGAAGAAGGTAACCAGACTCAGCTCCATGCTGAAGGATAGCGTGGTAAACACCTTTTACGTCGAGGAGGGCTCGGCTATCGCCGGCATGGGCTTTTCAAAACTGGACCTCAGCAAGGCGAGCGGCGTAAGCATTATCGCCGTCGTAAGGAACGGAAAGGCCCGAACAAAGCCCCCCGCAAATTTCACCATCCGGACCGGCGATGTCTTCATCCTGCTCGGCAGGCACGAGGCAATGCACAGGGCCTTCGAGATACTCCAGTATATGTGCCTTCTGTAGAGAGGCCCTCCATACAAGGTTTTTGTATTGAAATAAAGCTGTTTCCTTTTTTGCTGTGAGATAATCAAGGCTATGTTGTCATACTTCCTGCTTGTCATAGGTTTTGTTCTCCTCCTTAAGGGGGCGGATATCCTTGTAGAAGGCGCCTCTTCCATCTCAAGGAGGTTCGGGCTTCCGGACCTTGTCGTCGGGCTCACCGTTGTCTCCATAGGAAGCTCCGCGCCTGAGCTTATAGTGAATCTCTTTGCCGGTTTCAGGGGTAACGCAGACCTTGCCGTCGGTAATATACTCGGAAGCAACACTGCGAACATACTCCTTGGTCTCGGCGTGGCGGCCCTGGTTCATAACCTCAAAGTGCGCAGAAGCACGGTCTGGAAGGAGATTCCCTTCAGCCTTCTTGCCGTGCTTGTCCTCGCCGTTCTGGCGAACGGCGCCCTCGTAGGCGGTAGCGGCCCATTTGCCGTAACAAGGGCCGATGGGCTGGTATTGTTAGCATTTTTTCTTGTATTCCTCTATTATGTCTACAGCCTCGGGGCCAAGGCCAGGCAAACGGCCGAGGAGTGCGATGGCAGTGAACGCGCTATGAGAACGGCCCTGCTCATGGTCGTTGGCGGCGGCGTCGGCCTTGCACTCGGGGGAAAATGGGTAGTGGATGGAGCCGTGGAGATTGGCAGAAGCCTCGGCGCAAGCGAGGCCCTTATGGGGCTTACCGTGGTGGCCGTTGGCACGTCTCTACCGGAAATTGTCACCTCTGCCGTGGCGGCCCATAGAAAGAAAGCCGATATCGCCGTGGGCAACGTGGTTGGCTCTAATATATTTAATATATTCTGGGTCCTCGGCGTGGTCTCAGCCATCAGGCCCATACATTTCAGCCCTGCATTGAACGTGGATATACTTGCCGTAATCATCGCTACCACCCTTCTTTTTGTCTTCCTCTTTGTCGGTAAAAGGCATACCCTCACAAGGCGGGAGGGGCTGGGTTTTATCCTTATGTACGGGGTCTATCTTGTCTATCTGATTCAGAGGGGATAATAGGACGCAAAGGATGCAAACTAAGCCTTCAATAAAAATATGGGTAGACTCTGACGCCTGCCCACGGGTGATTAAGGAGATTGTCTTCAGGGTATCACGGAGGTTGAGCCTCCCCGTCTGCATGGTGGCCAATACCTACATAACTGTCCCGCCTTCAGAACTTATAACATCCATTCAGGTGGCAAAAGGCGCGGACATCGCCGACATGTATATTTTTGAAAATATAACTGCCACGGACCTTGTAATCACCGCCGACATCCCATTGGCCGCCCGTGTCGTGGAGAAAGGCGCCACGGCCATCAACCCCCGGGGCGAGGTCTATACGGAGGCAAATGTAGGAGAGCGCCTCTCCATGCGCGACTTCATGCAGGGGCTCCGCAATAACGGAGTTGAGACAGGAGGCCCAAAGCCCTTTGGCCCGAAGGACAGGGAGCGTTTTGCCAACGCCATTGACCGAATATTAACGAGGATGATGAGGTAGGTGGTTTGTGACAGGGCCCGCCATTGCGGCTACCCCCATGACGGGGGATATTTAGTACACTATCAGGCAATCTCCACATCAAGCCGTTTACCCAGCGCCGAAGCTACCCGTGCCAGAGTCGAGAGTTTGATATCCTCTGCATGGTTTTCTATTCGGGAGATGGCGGTTTTCTTTGTGTGAAGTCTACGGGCAAGTTCTTCCTGAGTCAGCCAGGAAGGGTGGGCACGGCCCATCAAAAAAGCTTGTCTTTCCTCTCCCTATTATCCCCTCTCCCCCTATCTATGCCTTTTGATAATATCAAGAAAGCCCCTGCCGTAAAGCTCAAGCTTTTTTTCGCCTACGCCGATGATTTGGCCCATCTCGTCGAGGGTCTGCGGGCGGCGCTCCACCATTTCCATGAAGGTCTTATCGTGGAAGATGACGTAGGGCGGCACGCCCTGCTCGCTTGCCAGCTCGGTGCGTTGTTTTCTGAGGGCCTCCCATAGGGCTTTATCCCCTTCCGGTATGGACCCTGAAATGGCGTGGCCACGCCTCGCGGCTCGGCTCTTTTTCGATTTTTTAGGGGCTTTTTTCTCTTCGCGGAGATAGAGTTTTTTTTCGCCTTTCAGGACGGCGCGTGAACTCTCCGTTAACTTCATGGAACCGAATCCTTCGACATCAACACTTAAGAAGTTTCTCGCTACAAGTTGCCTTATGACAGAGCGCCACTGTTGTGTGTCAAGCTCTTTTCCTATGCCGAAGGTGCTGAGGTTATGGTGCCCCAATGAGCGCATGCGCTCCGTCTCTTTACCGAGGAGGACGTCTATCACATACCCTGAGCCGAACCTCTGCTCTGTCCTGTAGACGCAGGAGAGGGCCTTCTGCGCCGCGATGGTTCCGTCCCATGTCTTTACGGGGTGCAGGCAGGTGTCGCAGTTGCCGCAGTGATCGGGGGCGCTCTCTCCGAGGTAGCGAAGTAGAGCCTGTCTTCTGCATGTCGTAATCTCCGCCATGCCCACGAGGGCGTTGAGCTTGTGATGTTCTATGCGTTTACGTGTCTCATCGGCCTCGGAACCCTCTATCATACGCCTCATCATGACGATATCCTGCAGTCCGTATACCATCCACGCCTCTGCGGGCAGGCCGTCTCGGCCCGCTCTGCCCGTCTCCTGATAATAGGCCTCAATGCTCTTGGGTAGATCAAGGTGGGCGACAAAGCGCACATCGGGCTTATCAATGCCAAGGCCGAATGCGATGGTGGCGACGATGATAATACTCTCTTCACTTAAAAAACGCCTCTGGTTACGGCTCCGTATGTCCGTTGAGAGCCCGGCGTGGTAGGGCAGGGCGGTCAGGCCTTTTTCCCGTAGCCATTTGGCCGTGGAGTTAACTTTTTTTCGTGAGAGGCAGTAGACTATCCCCGCCTCTTCGCTGTGTCCGTCTTCTATAAAGCGGAGGAGCTGTTCCTTTGGGCTATCTTTCAAGGCTATTTGATAGCGGATATTCGGGCGGTCGAAGCCTGTTATGATAACCCGGGCCTTTTCCAGTCCAAGGCGTTTTATAATCTCACCGCGTGTGGCCTCGTCTGCCGTGGCAGTAAGGGCTATGCGCGGCACGGCGGGAAAGCGCTCGTGAAGTATGGATAGATTAAGATAATCCCGGCGAAAATCATGACCCCACTGAGAGACGCAGTGCGCCTCATCTATGGCGAATAGGGCAATCTTCACGCGGCCAAGAAGCTCAAGAAAATCGGGCCTCATGAGGCGCTCCGGGGCTACATAGAGGAGGTCGAGGGCGTTGTCAATGAGTTGGTTCTCAACGAGCCTGCCTTCATCAATATCCAGAGATGAGTTGAGAAAAGCGGCCTTGACGCCTGACTGAAGTAGCGCGCTGACCTGATTTTCCATGAGGGATATAAGGGGCGAGATGATGATGGCCGTGCCGGGACGCACCATGGCCGGTATCTGGTAACAGAGCGACTTGCCGCCGCCCGTGGGCATGAGAACGAGTACGTCTTTACCACAGAGAAGCTCGGAGATGACCTCTTCCTGACGGGGCCGGTATGAGCCGTAGCCGAATACGCTCTTAAGAATTTGAAGGGCTTTTTGGTTCATAGGCGGTATGCCGGCATTTGCCCCGTGACAACCCCTCTGACGCAGGCCAAGCCTTTAGTGCAAAGAGGTCCCTTCGGTGTTGTTAAAGGGTCGCCGCTTCTGTGGCTCATTGTCCCTCTTTCATTCTCTTGTATCTGCTTGAGAGCCTCTGGGCCCTGTTCATCTGCTCCGGGGTCATCTTCGCCTCAAGGCCCTTTAAGGCTTTTTGGGCGTTTTTAACTCCGTCCTTTGCGGCGAGGCTCAGCCAGAGGTGGCCTGCCGCGTAGTCCTGCTTCACGCCCTTGCCGTAGGCGTACATGAGGCCGAGGCTCGCGCGGGCCCTGGCATTTCCCTTTATGGCGGCGAGGTGAAACCACTTGAATGCCTCATGGTGGTCCTGCTCAATGCCCCTGCCGTATATGTACATTACACCGAGTTGAAGCTCGGCTATTACAAGCCCCTGATCAGCGGCCTTTTTATACCAGAGGAAGGCCTTTTTGAAGTCCTGCTTTACAGGGGCGCCATCGTAGTACATCAGCCCTATTATGGCCTCTGCCCCGGCGTCGCCCTGCATTGCGGCCTTTTTATACCATTTGAAGGCCCTTTTGTAGTCCCGCCGGACACCGTGTCCTGCGGCGTACATCAGCCCTACTATGCTCTCTGCCTCGGCATCGCCCTGCATTGCGGCCTTCTTGTACCATTTGAAGGCCGTCTTATAATCCCTTATCACTCCCTTGCCCTTGTAGTACATGAGCCCGAGCATGCCCTGGCCCTTTGCGTTACCCTGCAGGGCCGACTTTTTTGCCCAGTAGAAGGCCTTTTTATAGTCTTTTTCAAGCCCTATTCCCTCGTAATACATCTCTGAGAGTCTGGCTCGGGCCACGGCGTCACCCTTATCGGCGAGCGCCTTGATTTCAGCGAGTTTGGTTGTGACATGGGCGCGTTTCTCGGCCTCAATATCCTCTCTTAATCCGCCGTAGAGCGGCGGAGTGAGGCTAAGCCCGATAAAAATGAGTAACAATATGAGGGGGACAGACCTCTTGGGCCTGCTTGACTTGAGCATATTTATTTCTTCTTGAACTCCCGTGTAATCCTCTGCGCCCGCGCTATCTCTTCAGGGGTCATCTTTGCCTCAAGTTTATCGAGTTTAGCCGCGGCGGCACGGAAGCCCCCGGCGTTTGAGAGGTTGAACCACTTGTAGCTGAGCACATAGTCACGCGGCAGGCCCTTGCCTTTAAGATACATATCCCCAAGGTTGAACTGCGCTGTCGGCTCGCCCTGCGCGGCGGCTTTTTTAAACCACATCAGCGCCTTTTTAATGTCCGGTGTGACTGCCTTTCCCATCATGTATATGGCTCCGAGCTTGGTCTGCGCCTCTGCGTTGCCCTGCTCGGCGGCCTTTGCGAACCACTCGAGGGACGCCCCGTAGTTGCGTGTAGTAGTGCGGCCTGTGTAATAAGCCGAAGCCAATGTTATCTGCGCCTCTGCGTCTCCCTGCTCAGCGGCGGAGCGGTACCAGTCCAGGGATTTTTTGTAGTCCCGCCGTACGCCTCGTCCTTTAAAGTACAGCTCTCCGAGCTTGCGTTCCGAGAGGATATCCCCTTCCATGGCGGCAGACTCATACCACTTGAAGGCCTCTTCATAGTTTCTTACGGCGCCGAGGCCTGATGTGTGGATATCCCCAAGTTTTCTCATCGCCACGGCATCGCCGTCGGCGGCGGCCTTTTTGTACCATTTCAGGGCCTTTTTGTAGTTTTGCCTAATACCATTGCCGCTGTAATACATCTCGGCAAGTTTGACCTTTGCCTTGATATCGCCTCTTTTAGCCCGGGTTTTAATCGCGGAGAATGAGTCCGTCTTCAAGGCCGGACTTTCATCGCGGATGTTTACTGCGGCCTTTTCCGCGGCGCATCCGTAGAGAGGGGTAAAGAGGGTGGCTCCCAAAAAGAGGAGGGATAACGCGGGGATGGAGAAAGCTGTTTTCTTCATGGTCGGCACCTTTATTTTTTTGTAAATTCCAATGACATCTTCTGCGCCCTTTTAATCTGCTCCGGGGGCATTTTGGCCTCAAGCTTATCGAGTTGTTTTAGAGCCGGTTTGTACCCCGCAGCGCCTGAGAGGTTGAACCAGATGTAGCTCAATACGTAGTCCCTCGGCAGGCCCCGACCGCTTAAATATATCATGCCAAGCCTGAATCGCGCCTTCATGTCTCCTTTTTCAGCCGAGGTAAAGATGCTGCTTATGCCTGCATCTGTCCCATGGTATTCCAGCTCAGCTATAGCTTCGGCGGCATATCCGTATATGGGTCTGCAAAAGAGGAGACCGAGACATACAGAGAGTAAGAGGACTCCGGAGGCAATGGTATTTTTCATCTTTTCTCTCCGCCGATGAAAGGTAGGGCCAAGACAGGTACAAGGGAAGATACTTACTCTATCTTTATATTATATAGTAAAGTCCCCGCCATTGTCAAAAGTCTCCGAGAGAGGCGATGCAAAGGCTATTCACCTGTTTTTACAAGCAGTCCCCGCTCTTTTACGGTCTTGAAGTTCCATGAGAAAAAGATAATTGATACTGTTACATAGACAACGTTGAGGAGCAGGGCGTATATGAGATGACCCGTGGGAAAGGGGCCGTGGGCCACGACGGCCCGCATGCCCTCGAAGACGTGCGCCGAGGGTATAAAGGCCACGATGTGCTGTAGCCAGACGGGCAGGACGGAGACGGGGTAAAAGACAGCGGAGATGGGCTGAAAGAGAAGGGCCAGACCCCATGCGAGGACTTCTGCCTGCTGACCGTAACGCAGTATTATGGCCGTTGTGATTATGCCTATGGACCACCCCATGATGACGAGGTTAAGGGCAAGGGGTATGAGGGGCAGTCCGATGGTAAAGATATTAAAGGAGTAGAGAAGATAGGCGAGAAGCACGAGTATGGATGAGGAGAGTATGAGTTTTATGATGCTCATCACAAGGAGGCTTGTCACATATTCCACGGGGCTGAGGGGGCTGATGAAGATATTTACAAGGTTACGGGACCAGAGGTCTTCGAGAAAAGAGATGGAGATGCCCTGCTGAGAGCGGAAGAGTATGTCCCAGAGGATAAGGGCGCCGAGAAAGAAGGTGACAAAGTTGGGGACACTGCCTTTGTATCTTGTGAGATATAGCCCCACAAAGCCCCAGAGCATGAGGTCGAGAAGGGGCCAGTAAAATATCTCCATGAGCCGCGGCAGGCTCCTCTTGTAGAGATAGAGGTGCCTTAAGGTATAGGATAGTACGCGTCGTGAGTTTATCAAGTTGTCCCTCAGTTTTTAATCGCATCGCGGGGCAAAGGTCTATTTAAAA
>CAYYUX010000059.1:0-10167 GCA_964474975.1 uncultured Thermodesulfobacteriota bacterium | reverse complement strand
CGTCTGTGGCTATCTTCTTGAATTTTTTCTGCACAATCTTCCATGTGCCGTCAGAACCCTTGAAGGTTGCGACTATAATTCCGCTGTTGCTGCCCGGATCGAGGTCTATCTTCACCCTTCCGGAGCCGTCTATCTTACAGCTACCGTCATAACAGAACCTGTTGTGACTATCGTATTTTCCTATCTGATATGCCGGTGTAGTGCCTACCATCTTTACATGATCTACAGTGGCATAGGCCGGAGCCGATACAGAGGCTAACAAAAAGCCCGCCGCCATAATGCCCGTGGCCGCCAGGGTGTATCTTTTATAGCTCTTCATCACTTTGACCTCCTTTAATATCTTTGAATCTCTCTCTTAATGTCCCTATCTCTTTTTTATCACATTTTTGTAATCTATTTTCAATAAGCCTTAGGCTCAAAGTCTCGCCTTTTTTGATAATAATGCAACTCCCTTTTTCTTTCCCCTCACCTCCTTTTCCCTCTGCCCTAAAGGCAGATTGTTTTTCCTTCCCATGCCTGTCCATACCTGTGTTATACATGAGTTTCGCATGCTTTTATGTAAGACGGCTTACATGGGACTCAGGGCGGCAGCAAAATTATTTGGGAATAACGAAGTCTTTGCCTTCGAGAACGAGCTGTCCATCTCTTCGGAGGTTATTCAACTCAAGCGTTACAGTCTCTCTTGTGGCTCCGATAAGGTTGGCAATTTCCTGATGTGAGAGGTGAAGGGTAATCTTTGTGCCCGCAGGTGTCTGCTCGCCGTACTTCTCGCCAAGGTCGCTGAAAAGCGATAGCAGTCTTGAGCGCACGTCGTGAAAGATAAGGTTCTCAAGGCGGCTCTCAATCTCCCTGAGACGCGAGCCGAACCACTTTGTGATACCCAGAGAGACCCCGGGGTTCTCGGCTATGAAGGTCTCGAAGTCGTTCTTGGCTATGGCGCAGATAAATGAGTCTTCAAGGGCCTCGGCGCTCGTCTCTCTCTCTGATTCACCTGCTATGGCCAGCTCGCCGAATATATCTCCCGGCTCCAGTATATCCATGGTGAGCTCCTTGCCTTCCTCGGTGAGGCGCGTTATCTTTATCCGGCCCTCTTTAAGGATATATATCTTCTCGGCGCTGTCGCCCATGCTGTAGATAAAACTTTTCTTCTTAATATTAACGGGGCGCAGCATAGAGGCCATCTTCGCCCGTTTCTCCTCGGAGAGACTGGTAAAGAGTTTATTCGTATTGATGTACCAGAGAGTGGTTTTATCCATTTTTTCCTTTTCTGTATCCTTAGAGTATCTCAGGATTGCATGTAAAATTCAAATTTTTTCTCAGACCCCCATATCCTGTCTACGCGGCGGCGCTTTCAGCCGAGCCGCGGTCCAGGGCAAAAGCAGTGAGGCGATAGAGGGGGGCGATAACAGCCCCGTTATAGCCATTATCCAAAAGAGGGAATATTTGATTGGAATACAGAATCGGGCCGAGTGAGTAAGCAGAGAGGAGAGAACATGGAATTTATTACGGAGGAGGAGGGAAAGGACGTCTGGAGCAAAAAGAATCAGAGCAAGGAGTTTACCTGGTCTACACGGCCATTGTAAAATATTACGGTGTTGTTATCCAGGCTCTGGGCATTGAGGCTCTGTGAGTATATCTCTATATTTCCCGATGCGGCGCCGAGGGAGCCATTGACAAACTTTATGTTTGGAGAGGCGACGTAGCCGCCCGAATTAAGTTTGTCGATGCTGTCAATCGTTGTTTCCGTATTGTTTGAAAGGTAGGCCTGAGCCGCTATGTAGACATTTCGGCCATCGGAGTCCAGCGCCGCTTTGTATCCACGGAGCTTGTATTTGGAAAACATCGGTATAGCTATAGACGAGATAACACCTATTATGGCTATAACAATTAAGAGCTCCACCAGTGTGAATCCATTTTGCATCGGGATACTGTTTGTGCTTTTCGAAGCCATATTAGTTCTCCCTAATAACTACCAGTCATTCTTACATATACCAGCGTTTTTTTCATGTTACTTTAATCACATTTTCCCTGACAAATTACCGATTAACAACATGCATGAGCATGCGCTTATGCCTCGTAGCGCGCCGCTCTTTATAGTATCGGTCTTTTCCATCGGCGGCTTAAGCTGACCGCCGCCAGGTAATATGGCCTCTCAATAGGCACGTTGCCGGCAGACCCTTAGGGATATTCATTTGTCAGGCTCCCTGAGTAAGGGCGCCGGAGAGTAAATATCCTTGAAGTTGGAACTCAAGGCCCTTTATGGGAGATGAGGCGCGCTCAAAATTTTTCTGCCTCACGAAAAGCCTAAAAAAATATTGAGTAAATGTCCAATCATGAGATATAATATAAGATATGCGTGAAGCAAATTGTCTCAAGGGGCACTTATGATATTGCGACTCGGCAGATTATATATCCGCCCTTGTTGACTAAGACACCTTAGATAATAAAAAGTGAGGCCATGACTTGACCATTACCCGCAGACCCATTTATCTGGCCCTTGTTTTTTTGACCCTCATGCTCTCTACGGCATACGCCTCTGAGGATCAGAAGACACTTATAAACCGCGGCGACGAATTCTTCAAGATACGCGGCGCCCATCACCTTAAAGAAAAAGCTGTTCCTGCCAATATCAGAAACGCCCTCTCCGCTTATCTTGAGGCCTATGATATTGGCAAGCCCACACCGGAACTCATCATCAAGATAATGCACGCCTCGTACTATTACGTTACTTACGCTGAGACAGATAAGGCCTTACGTAAGAAGGCAATCGACAAGGCCATTGAGATAGGAGAGAAGGGTCTTGAGTCATACCCCGATAACGCCGGCATACATTACTGGATGGGGGCGCTATGGGCAGGGTGGAGCAAGTTGCACGGCAGGATCGCCTCGTCAAGAAAAGACGTGGCGCAGAAGATAAAGGATCTCGCCGAGAGTACCATAAAGCTTGACCCGGCGTACTGTGAGGGAGGCGGATACAGGACCCTCGGCAGACTGCACTTCAAGACGCCGAGGATACCATTTTTCTTATCATGGCCGAGAAAAAAACGGGCCCTTGCCTATCTGAAAAAGGCAGTGGAAATTGGTCCCCACAATCTTACCAACCACCTCTTTTACGCAGAGTCCCTCATTGAAAGAGGTAAAAGCAAAGAGGCCAGGGCAGAGGTTGAATTTATACAGAAGGCGAAGATAGATAAAGAAAAGGTAGTGGAAGAGCTCCGGGTAAAACGCGAGGCCCTTGAGCTTTTAGGCATCTTGAATGACAAGACAGACACGAGAAGGGAAAACCGGATGAGGATAAGGTAACAGATTTTTTCTGCCGGGTAAGAAGGGCGGTGTTCCGTAAGAAGCGGCCTTGGAGGTGAAGACCTTTTTGCAGGGGATGTGAAAAAGAGGATGGTTAATCTGCATATAATACTCTCTTACCACTCAATCCATGCAGGTATGGCCGGATAGTATAGCGCTTTTTTAATGGTTTTTCCCTTATTCCACCTTTCGAGCAGTCCGGCGTATCCCTCTAATTGCGCTTTATACCGCTTCTTCTCATTTTCGAGAAATACTCTTAGTTCCCCGCCACGGTGTTCTCCTGTTTTATAATCAATTACCCAGCGGATGCCCTTCTCATCTACAAAGGTTCTGTCTAATATCACGCTCGTTATCTCTTTGTCCAGAGGGCCGGTCAAGGCGTATTCCGCGGCCTCGTCTTCATGGGGGCCGAGTATCCATGCGCCTTTTTCATCGTTAAGGGCCCTTGATATTATCTCAACGCATTTTTTTGCTCCCTCTTCGGCCTGCGCCCTGTTAAGGCCGAGGCCGCGGAGCATGGCAATCATGGTCCCCTCTTCTGCGGCTACTTTCCCGGGTTGCCACCTTGAGATTCCCTCTCTGGCTATTTTGTAAAGATACCTGTGTATCACCGTGCCGTTGTGACGGGCCTCGGCGCCTGCCCAGTCAAAGACGGGTCTATCTATATCAGCAGTGGCGTTAAGGGGGCCCGCAACTACGGAGGCGCATGGCGGAGGCGGCTCCGGGAGGGTCCATGCCGGGGACAAGCGCTTAAGGCAGGGCTCACCGGGGCCTGTCTCAGCCCCCTTGCCATCTCTCGCAGATTCCTTTGTCACCATAGATTCATTGAGAGCATGACCTATGAGACCGAGAAAAGAGCGGCTGTCCGCCTTTATGCCATCGTCGGCCTCTTCTATGTGGCCGAGGAGGTAGAGCTCTTTCTTTGCCCTTGTGGCGGCCACATAGAAGAGTCGGGTTCTCTCAAGTTCGTCACGCTTTTTGTAAATATTATTCAGGTATTGGTATACGAGGTTAGTCTCGGTAGTGCCTTTTTTCTCCATGGGCGCGAGGATAAGGTCATCTCCTCTCTCCATCCAGTAGAGTATCTCTTTATCTGTTTTACCTGAACGCCTGCCCAGCCCCGGCAGTATTACATGGTCGAACTCCAGGCCCTTTGCCCCGTGCATGGTCATAATCTGAAGAGGGTTCCCAGTCATTGCGCTGTCTGCGGCGTAGAGGCCCTCTACCCTTGCACTCAGCTCATGGGCCGTCATGGGCGCGCCGACAGCCTCCATAGCCTCCATAATCTCGAAGAATCGCTCCGCCTCTCTCATGGAATCAGCATCATCATAAAGGGCCTCGCCTCCAAGGGCCGTCCATAGCCCCTCAATAAGCCGCCGCGCTCCTTCCCTGCCCTGTAGCCCCATGGCCCTGCCCATGGTCTCGCGAAAGGCCAGAAGGCGCTTTAATCCCTTGGCGCTCAGCCTTTCAAGACGGGTTTTATCGTGAATCAGCTCCCAGATGAGACGCTCTTTGCCATCAAGGCAGATGACGTGCAAGTCCGCGAGGGTAAGCCCGCACCACCCGGCCCTCAGCGCGGCAAGCCAGGCCACCCTGTCAGCGGGGTCCATAAGGGCCCTCGAAAGGGCGAGAAGATCGAGTATAACGGGGCGCTCTCCGAGACTTTTGAGATCCTTTGCCGCAAAATCAATACCCGCATCTTTGAGCCTCTCCACTATAACCTCAAGGTGGCTCCGTGATCGTGCAAGCAAGGCCACGCTCTCAGCGGGGTTTATCTTTGCTATGATACCCAGAACATCCCTTGCCTCTTGTTCATCATCCCTGCCGCCGTAGAGGGTTATGTTCACGCGGGCCTCTTCAGCGGGTCCCTTTACGGCAGATGCCTCGCTGTAGGGAACGGCGCCTGTTGTAAGGTTAAGGTCATCCCAAGTTGGAAATACGAGAGAAAAAGTCTCGTTTATCCACTTAACGAGATGGCCTTCTGATCTGAAGTTGCTCTTAAGCCTTAGATAACAGAGCTTAAGCCCTCCGAGGCCCCCATTTATGGCGCGTAAAAAGAGCCCCACATCGGCGTCGCGGAAGCGGTATATGGACTGCATGGGGTCGCCTACAAGAAAAAGTGTCCTGCCGTCTCCGTCCTCCCAGCCTCTGGTAAGTGCCTTGAGAAGACTGACCTGCGTCCATGAGGTGTCCTGATACTCGTCAACGAGGATATGCCTGAAGGTGTTGTCAAGGAGGAGCATGAGGTCCGTGGGAGACTCGTCTGGGCCAAGGGCCTCAAGGGCGGCGAGGGATATGGCGGGAAAATCAAGGACGCCTTCTTCCCTGAAGACATCATGGAGGCGTCGGCGGGCAACGGGCAAGAGGCGAAGGAGCGCGCGGAGCGTCTTCCAATCTTCTTCCATGTAGCACGGTCCGGGCAGGCAGAGTACTTCTGCAAGGCTATCCAATAGCTCGCCATTGACCGCAAGGGCTGAGAGCAGATCCTTGAATTTATCCTTTGCCTCAAGGGCCTTTTCTGTCTTGTCGCGGGGAAAACCAAGCCGTATATTTACCCCGCCGGGCTTTCTCCATGATCCCGTTCCTGTTATCAGGAGGACGGCGATGGATTTCCAGAGACCGAGGTTATCGGCTGTGGCAGGCGGTAGACCCCTGAGGTCACGGAGCCTGGCGATAGGGTTGAATTCGCCTACATGGAGGGCGGCATACCGGGCAGAGTCTGCCAGACAATCGACAAGTGAATCGGGAAAGGCCTCCACGGCCCTGCCGAGTCCCTCCTCCGTGAGTCTTGAAAGGGAGGCCTCAAGGCCCGCCCGCGCAGTTGCCTCATCAGGGATATGACGGAGCCATTGGTCCCGCTTAGAGAGCATGACGACGAGTTTTTTCGTAAGATTGGCGGCAAAGTTGTCGTTATAGCGGAGGAGCTGTATAATGGAGGGCGAGAGGGTCTCATCGTCATCCATCAGGGCAAGTGTGCGCCTTACGGCCTCTTCATAAAGGGGGGCCGGACGCTCTGTAACCGCGGGCTCCATGCCGAGGCGTGAGAGCAGAGGCATCTGTCGTGCAAGTGCGGCGCAGAATGAATCTATAGTCTGCACGCGTAGCCTGCCGGGGTTTTCCAGTATGCTCCAGTCATGTTTTTTATCTGCAAGGAGGGCCTTCTCCGCGAGGTCCCGCGTACGCCTGACGGCCTCGTTAGAATTTTTAATGGGCCTCCCGGCACGGGCTTCTTCAAGGGCGGTAATTATCTTGCAGTGCATCTCTCCTGCCGCCTTTTTCGTAAAGGTAACGGCAAGTATCTCCTCGGGCCTTTTCACCACCGCGAGGAGCCGCAGGTAGCGCTGTATGAGGAGCGTAGTCTTGCCAGAGCCCGCCGGGGCCTGCACAATAAAAGACCTTGAGGGGTCCAGGGCCGCTTCTCGTTCTTTTTTATCAGGCGCCTCCGCCACTGCTCAGTCCTCCTCTTTGAAATTGAATAATCCGAGTTCCGTCTTCCTGCATAAGATGATAAACTCGCAGTACTCGCATGGCGACTCGCGTCCCTTCAGGGCCTCGTTGGGGTCAACATCGGCTACGCCGTGAAGAAAATCGTGGGCAAGTGCGGTAAGGGTCTCTTTCCACCTCTCGTTCAGCTCGCGCCAGTTATTCACTCCCGTAATTTTGCCTCGCCACTTAACGTCGCTCTCTATGCCCTTTACCTTTGGGAGCATATTGTCAAGCTGACTAACTCCCACAAAAGAAGGCCTCTCCGCGCCGAGGCTCGCGAAGGCTATGGCGTTAAAACCGCCATGAAAGGCATAGATGAGCATCTGCGGCTCCTTTGGACGGCCCGGGAGCCAGTAGTCCTTAGAGCAGGGCCCGGTCTTGTAATCTATGATTATCCTCTCTCCCCCGGTCAGCTCGTCCACGCGGTCAAGGCGGGTGCGCATGGTGAGCCCCCCTACCTCTATCTCGCGCTTTACCTCTGTCTCCACCACAATGAAGGCGTCCCTCGTCAGCTCTACCTTTATCCACTCATTTAGCAGGCGCTGAAGGCGCTCCGCCTCAAGGGCTAAAATCTTTTTGCCTATACCTCTGCGGTGAAAGCCGGCAATGGCCCCTGATACGGCTTCTTTTATGCGGGCTTCGAGGGTGCCGTCATCTTGCGCCTTGGCAAGGCCCTCTGAGTCACGTGTCCGGCTCCAGAAGCTATTAAGTGCCTCATGTACTAGGCGTCCTCTTTCCTTGGCGTCGAGGCCCGGCTCCGGTATACGCGGGGCCGAGGCGCCGAGGCGATATAAGGCGAAGGCGCGAAATGGACAGGCCGACTGTTCTTTTATAATCCCCGTACCGCCTCTTAGCCCCGTAAGCTCATCCGCGCCAAGGGGCGCCCCTTTATCATCGGCAAAGGCCTCTACGGCGTATGAGGCATGGACCATATCCTTCAGCCTGTGACCGGGCAGCCCGGGCGGTCCTTTTATATACTTCCCTCTGCCCGCGAGCAGGGGGCTTGCCTTTCGCTCTTTATCCTCTACGACTCGCGCGAAACTCGCCACTACCTCGGGGGCGGAGTTCAGCACACGCTCAAGGGTCTGACGGGCAAAGGCAAGGGTCAGTTCAGGGGTAGCCCGGGGAAAACCCGCTTTTTTCTGTAAGTCCATGGGGATGAAAGGATTTGGTGCGCAATGGCCCGGAAGGGCTCCTTCATGTGCGCCGAGTATCCATACAGAATCAAAGTTCAGCCCCGAGGACTCGAGAAGGCCGAGGACCTCCACGGGGCTCTCATCACCGGACTCGGGCTGATGTATGATCTCAGCGGCCATAACACAGAGCGCCGTTGCCGCCTCTGTCCTGCTGAGTTTACCGGTAAGATCATCAAAGCCTGCAAACTCGGATAGGAGATTATGCCATGCCCTGAGGGCCTGAAACTCACGGCTATTCAGGGGTAAATCCCTGGCCGGCCAGGATAACTCCTTGAGGAGTCTGTCAAAAAAATCCGCCCAGAACCCCGGAAGTCGCCTTGCCTTCCATTCACCTTGAAGGGTCTTAATCCACAACTCCAGCCTCTCTGAAAGGCCGTCGAATTGCCCCCTGTTTTCTCTATCCACGGCCTTTTTCAGAGCCTGTAGCGTGATTTGGCCGTAAATTTTCTCGCGAAGCCCCCTTGCGAAGGCGGCAAAGGCCATGGATTCATCGTTATCGAAAATAAAGTATGGCGAGTTTAATATGGAGAGCATGGTCTCCAGCGGAACCTCGCCCAGACCCGTGGATATAATCTCAAGGGCCGAGAGGACAAGGGGTTCACCTTCAAGCGGAAGGCCGAGGGAGATATTAAAAGACTCCTTGGCGGGCGTCCATGGCAGGGTAGAGGGAGGGTCAAGCTCGGCAGAGAATTCGTTTATTATCATGGCCCTGTATCTATTAAGCTCAGGGACGATTATGCCCACTCGTTTATTGTTTTCCGCCTCCAGGCGCGCCCATCTCGCGCATGAGCGCACCTCTTCAAGCTCATCGCCGTACTCACGTATCTCAAAGGCGGGTATCGCCTCTTTTGAAATAGCCCTCACGTTTCCCGGCTTTTCAGGCCAGAATAATGTTTGCGAGCCCGCGTCGCGGAGCGCGGCCAGGAGGGCCTCTACATCGGGCGTAACCTCATCAAATCCAGCGAGAATAATCTTTTGCGGGACACTTACCCTGCCTTCGGCTATAAGGGGCCGAAGGCCCTCCATGAGACGGAGATAATCTGTAAAACCAAGGCGTCGAAGCTCGTCTTCATATAGGCCGAGCCAACCCTTGAAGATACGTGCCTCTTCTGTGAGGTATGTATCATCACTGTGCAGTCGTACCTTATAGCGGCGCAGAAGTACGTATGCCTTATATGCCTCGCCGACTGCGCCCTGCGGAAAGATAAGGCCAACCGAGAGCCTGTCATTGAAGACAATCTTTTTCCATAGCGCAAGAGAACGGGTATCAGAGAGGATGGGTATATGGGGTAGGGCCTCTTTCCAGAGCCCCTCTATCCAGCTCAAAAGGGGCAGAACAAGGGGACTCTTCCAGAGGGTCATGCCCGATTCCATCATGGCCAGCTCATGGCGCCTGAGAAGATAGCGCCCAAGACGCCTGTTTACCGTCAGCACGGGAACGCCGCCGGAGAGGTCTTCCATGATAGTCTTGAATCTATCTGCCACGAGTACTTCCCGCCAAAAGGGCATAAGGTATTAGGGGTATCTTAAAAGGCCTGAAAGTTCATTATATAATACCATTAAACAGACGCCCTTGGCCTCGAAAAAAAGGGGCGAGATTAAAAAAATACAGGCGTCTTCTTCGTCACTGCAGATAATAGGGGGAAAAAGGCATCTTGGCGCGCCCATGCCGGCCCGGGAGTGTAATTTATTTTTTTAATATTCTTGTAATCCTGATATAATTATTTTTTTAATGCCCATGCTGTATAACTAAAGAGGATGATAATAAAAAAGAATATGAACAATGGTAAGGTATATCTTGTCGGGGCAGGTCCCGGGGACCCGGGGCTTATTACGGTTAAGGGGGTAGAGGCGCTAAGGGAAGCCGGGTGCGTTGTATATGATTTTCTCGCGAGTTCACGCCTCCTTGCCTATGCCGGCGATGGCGTTGAGACTATATACGTCGGGAAAAAAGGCTCGGTAAAATCCATCACCCAGTCCGAGATAACGGCACTTATAATAGACCGGGCCCGTAAGGGCCGGACCGTAGTGCGGCTAAAGGGCGGCGACCCTTTTATCTTCGGCAGAGGCGCCGAAGAGGCCGAGGCCCTCGTAGAGGCGGGCATACCCTTTGAGATAGTCCCGGGAGTAACCTCTGCCATAGCCGCCCCCGCCTACGCCGGGATACCCCTTACGCATCGTG
>CAYYUX010000058.1:0-10215 GCA_964474975.1 uncultured Thermodesulfobacteriota bacterium | reverse complement strand
GCTTTTCCCTCAGCTGAAGGGCATACTCAGAGACCTTACCGCGTCCCTGACCATGTTGCCCTGGTGAATAGTTACGCCTCTCATAAGAGCATTTGTCTGTATAGCATCTCTCTGATTTGAGAAAAAGCTTCATTCCTTCGCGTCGGCAACGCTTGCACATGGGACCAATGTATCTTGCCAATTTGTAAATCCTCCCTTATTTAAAGCTAATCAGTAAAAGCTGACAATCAAGTGCCGAGCCCTTAAACCGTATATCACGAGGCCCTTAAACCCTGCGCCTCTTTGGAGGTCTGCACCCGTTATGGGGCAAGGGCGTAACATCCCTTATGAGGGATACGGAAAAACCCGCGGCCTGCAGGGCACGTAACGCGGCCTCTCTGCCGGAACCAGGGCCGTTTATATATACGTCAATGGACTTCATGCCGCAGTTCATGGCCTCTTTTGCTACGGCCGTGGCCGCTATCTGTGCGGCAAAGGGCGTACCCTTTCGTGAGCCTTTAAAACCGTGCGCACCGCAACTTGACCATGCT
Source organism: uncultured Thermodesulfobacteriota bacterium (assembly GCA_964474975.1). Classification (GTDB taxonomy): domain Bacteria; phylum Desulfobacterota; class GWC2-55-46; order GWC2-55-46; family JADFVP01; genus JAJRZX01. Next base: position 9,685 of record CAYYUX010000058.1, on the reverse strand, counting down.
ATAACATTACCCGCGGGGTCTGTTATGGTGATGATGGTGTTATTAAAGGTTGATTTTATATGGGCTATACCCTTGCTCACAGCCCTCTTTGACTTCTTTGCCTTTGCCATTTATGACCTCCGGTCCTTATTTAGCCCTCTTTGCGGAGACAGCGCCTTTGCGCGGCCCCTTTCTTGTACGAGCGTTAGTGCTGGACCTCTGTCCTCTTACGGGAAGTCCTTTTCTGTGCCTCAGTCCCCTGTAACAGCCTATATCCATAAGCATCTTTATATTCATGGAGACCTCTTTTCGAAGATCTCCTTCCACTTTGTAGCCGCTGTCAATAGAACTTCTTATGGCGGCTATCTGCGTTTCGTCGAGGTCAACGGTTCTGATGGAAGGTTCAACCCCCGAGGCATCAAGTATCTTTCTGGCAGAAGTCCTGCCGATACCGAATATATGCGTAAGGGCTATATCAATCCGTTTGTTTTTGGGGAGATCAACTCCGGCTATCCTTGCCAACTTCAGCTCCTTTGTCTCTGTGTTAAATCCCCCGAAGGGGTTTCATCTACTGCGATAGCAGTAGGAATCTCATTGTATAATTTATAAGCCTTTATCAATGTTGACTTTATCGGAGCATTTATGCCCCTTATAGGAACAATTTACGCCCCTACCCCTGCCTCTGTTTGTGCTTGGGGTTCTCGCAGACCACCCTTACAACACCGTGGCGCTTGATAATCTTACACTTGGGGCATATTTTTTTAACTGAGCTTCTTACCTTCATAATTTCCTCTGTATCAGTACAGTTATCTGTTATAAAACCCGTCAATCAAATGAAGTATACACTAACGGGGCAACTAATATCCTGAGCAATTACACTCACCATCATGGACAGCCATTAAAACCAGCAAGCCGCTCATGTCCATGAACAGGTGGATTGAGACCAGAGCCTATCTGCCGCGATAGGTAATCCTGCCCCTTGTGAGGTCATAAGGTGAGAGCTCGACTGTCACTTTGTCGCCGGGCAGAATCTTTATAAAATGCATTCTCATCTTTCCGGAAACATGTGCAAGGATCTTATGATCATTTTCAAGAACGACCCTGAACATGGCATTCGGCAATGTCTCTACTACTGTTCCCTCAACTTGTATGGCTTCTTCTTTGGCCATGGCCGGTTTACTCCAAAATTATCTTAGCCTGCCCTAAGGCCTGCTGAGAACAAAAGGACCATCCGCCGTAATCGCGACGGTATGTTCAAAATGCGCTGAGAGACTGCCATCGACAGTCACGGCTGTCCAACCGTCCTCAAGCACGCGTGTATTATATGTACCTGCGTTTATCATGGGCTCGATAGCGAGGACCATGCCGGCTTCCAGGACCAGGCCCTTGCCGGGCTTGCCGAAATTCGGAACCTGCGGGGGTTCATGGAGTTTACGTCCTATGCCATGACCGACAAAATCCCTTACAACTGAAAAGCCTTCGGCCTCTGTATAGCTCTGAACAGCATAAGCGATATTCCCGAGGCAACTGCCTGGAGAGGCCGCCTCAATTGCCCTATCCAGAGAAGCCGCTGTTACATCTATGAGATGCCGCGCAGTCTCTGATATTTCTCCTACGGGTACGGTTATCGCCGAGTCGCCGTAAAAACCTTTATATATTACTCCGAAGTCCATGCCGAGAATATCACCTTCTTTAAGAACAGTCTTTTCAGAAGGTATCCCGTGGACAACTACATTGTTAAGTGAGGCACAGAGTGCCGCCGGATAACCATAATATCCTTTGAAGGCCGGCTTGGCGCCTAATCTGTCTGCCTCTTTGAGCGCCCTTTTCTCAAGATCCATGGTGGTGATTCCAGGCCTTACAAGTCCTCTCAGTACTTCAAGGACTTCCGCCACCATAAGATTTGCTGTCCGCATGCGACCAATTTCTTTTTTGGTCTTAAGGGTTATCACAACCCTCCGCGATGATTTTCAGTATTTCATCAGTAATGGCATCAACGGCTCCAATACCATTAACACCATGGTACTTGCCAAGTTTTTTATAATATTCTGCCAGAGGACGGGTCTCGTTCTCATAGACTTCGATCCTCGCCTTTATAGTATCTTCGCTGTCATCGTCTCTCTGATATGTCTCTGCGCCGCACTCGTCGCAGACACCGGAGTTCATCGTGGGGTTGAATATCTCATGATAGCTCTTGCCGCAGCCCCTGCAGACCCTTCTGCCCGTAAGACGGCGAATCAGCTCTTTTGTCTCAACTTCAACGCCTATGACAACGCTGATGGGTTTATTTATTTCATTCAGTATACAGGCAAGGGCATCGGCCTGAGAGATATTTCTGGGAAAGCCATCGAGGATAAAACCCCTCTCGCAATCAGCCTGGCGCACCCTCTCTGCCATCATATTCACTACGACCTCATCAGGAACAAGGAGCCCTCCATCCATGAACTCACGGGCCTTTACGCCGAGGTCTGTCTTTTTTCTAACATTCTCACGGAGAATATCACCAGTTGATATCTGAGGGATGGCCAACTTATGCGAGAGATTTTTTCCCTGCGTACCTTTTCCCGCACCTGGCGCGCCGAGTAGAATGAGGTTATTATTCATTTGGATCTGCCTTTTATCTTACCTTTTTGAAGGAGACCATCGTAATTTCGAGCCAGCATGTGCGACTCAATCTGCTGAGCAGTATCCATGGCAACGCCGACAACGATAAGGAGGGCAGTGCCTCCAAAATAAAAAGGTACATTAAACTCGCTTACAAGGATTGTCGGCAGTACGCAGACGGCAGACAGATATATCGCTCCCCAGAGCGTGAGCCTTGTAAGGAGCTTGTCTATATAGGCGGCAGTATTGGAGCCGGGCCTTATGCCCGGGACAAAGCCGCCGTATTTTTTAAGGTTCTCGGCAACATCCTTTGGATTAAACTGTACAGCCGTATAAAAGAAGGTAAAGAATACAATAAATATCACATAAAGGAGGCTATAGAGCAGGCCTCCCGGGTTAAGACTCGATGATATCGACTTCAGGAACGGTACATTCACGAAGTTGACGATTGTAGCCGGAAAGATAATAATCGACGAGGCGAATATCGGCGGGATAACACCGGCCGAGTTCACCTTCAGGGGCAGGTACTGCGTGCCTCCGCCCATTATCTTTCTGCCTACTACCCGTTTCGGATACTGTATGGGTATTCGTCTCTGACCTGTCTCCATGAAAACTATAAAGGCAATGATGCCTATCATGAGGAAGACAAGGACAAAGATAAATACTACGCTTATCTCGCCAACGCCAACAAGTGAGATAGTGTTATATACCGCTGCAGGCATCCTCGCGATAATACCCACGAAAATTATGAGGGAGATTCCGTTGCCTATCCCCCTCTCTGTAATCTGCTCTCCGAGCCACATAAGAAAGACAGAACCCGATGTAAGCGTCACCATGGTAGTAAGCCTGAAGGCCCAACCAGGGTGAAGGACAATGGCCTGTCCCGCCGGCCCTGTCATTTTCTCAAGGCCTACTCCAAGCATAAAACCCTGCACAACGCAGAGCGCCACGGTAAGATACCGTGTGTACTGCGTTATGGTATTTCTGCCGGACTCGCCCTCCTTGGATAGCTTCTCCAGCTTCGGCACTACAACCTGAAGGAGCTGTAGTATGATGGAGGCGCTGATGTAGGGCATTATGCCCAGGGCAAATATAGAAAACCTCTTAAGGGCGCCACCGGTAAACATTGTGGCAAAATCAAGAAGCGTTCCGCTCGAAGACTTGAAGAACCCCGCAAGTGCGGCGGCGTCAATGCCGGGCGTCGGGATAAAAACCCCGAGCCTGAAGACGGCAAGCAGTAAGAGCGTAATTATTATCTTGCGCCTTAATTCCGGTATCTTACTAATGCCAGATGATGTTGAAGCCGCCAACTATATTACCTCTAAGGTGCCGCCCGCGGCTTGAATCTTTGTTATGGCCGAGGAGCTGAAGGCATTCGCCTTTATGGTGAGGGGTATGGTTATCTCCCCGGAGCCTAATATTTTTACTGGTCCCTTCTTGCCCTTAATCAGGCCTTTTTCCAGTAGTATCGCAGGGTCTATTGTATCACCGGCATTGAATAGTCCGGCGATGACACCGATATTAACAGAACGGTTTTCTACCCTGAAAATATTGGTAAAGCCCCTTTTCGGAAGTCGCCGCTGTAAGGGCATCTGACCGCCCTCGAAGCCGGGTTTGACGCCTGAGCCCGCGCGCGAACGCTGACCCTTGTGACCTCGTCCGGAAGTCTTTCCAAGCCCTGAAGCGCGGCCCCTGCCCAGTCTTTTCTTCTTTTTGACGGCCCCTTCCGGGGGTCTCAGTCTATCAAGCATATAAACCTTCCATAATTATTTAAAATTAACAAGACCTCAGAGCTACTTTAGCTCCTCAACCTCTACAAGGTGAGAGACCTTATTTATCATGCCTCTTATGCAGGGCGTGTCCTCAAGGACACTGGGCCTGTTCATCTTTTTAATACCCAGACCGATAAGGGTCTGTTTCTGCTTGATATTATACCCAATGGCGCTCTTTCTCTGCGTCACCTTAAGCATTGGTTTCTTATCCATCGTCTCTAATCTCCGAGAGGTCTTTACCACGAAGCGCCGCAATAGTCTCACCGCTCATAAGCTGTTTCAGACCATCGATTGTGGCCTTTACAACATTATGAGGGTTGCTTGTGCCAAGGGATTTGGTAAGTATATTTGTTACCCCTGCAGTCTCCACTACGCTTCTTACAGGACCGCCGGCGATGATACCCGTGCCGGGATGTGCAGGCCTCAGCATAACTCTTCCCGCTCCGTACCTGCCCATTACCGCGTACGGTATAGTCTCATTAACAATTGGTATGGTAATAAGGGACTTCTTTGCCTGCTCCACGGCCTTTCTAATGGCCTCGGGGACTTCCTTTGCCTTACCGAGTCCGGAACCAATCCTGCCACGCCCATCTCCAACTACAACGATGGCGGTAAAGCTGAATCTCTTGCCTCCCTTAACAACCTTTGCGACTCTGTTAAGGTAAACAAGTTTATCTTTCAGTTCTGAATCACTTCCTCTTGAGCTATGCAAAAAAACCTCCTACCCTTCCCTTAAAGAAAACTTCATACGAGTTATACACTAAAGAAGAACTTAAAATTCAAGCCCGGATTCTCTTGCTCCATCGGCAAGGGCTTTGACCCTGCCGTGATATAAATAGCCGCTTCTGTCAAAGACAACTTTTGTAACCCCCTTGTCCACGGCGAGCTTTCCTATCAGCTGACCAACCTTCTTCGCCACCTCGGTCTTGTTGAGCTCCGCCCTGTCAAAACCCTTGGAACGCGTGGAGGCGGCCACGAGAGTCCTGCTCTCGTTGTCATCTATAATCTGCGCGTAAAGGTGATTGGCGGACCTGAAGACACAGAGCCTCGGCCTCTCGCTCGTGCCTTTTACCTTTTTTCTAACCCTGAGTTTTCTCCGAACCCAGCTTGTTTTTCTGCTTTCACCGGTCTTCATTTATCAAGCGGCTCCCTTACCGGCCTTGCCGGCCTTTCTCACAATAACCTCATCGGCGTATTTAACACCTTTGCCCTTATAAGGTTCTGGTTTTCTGAATGCCCTTATCTCGGCGGCTACCTGGCCGACGAGCTGTTTATCTATACCGCTTATTGTCAACTGCGTCTGGCTCACAGCCACGGCCTTAATACCCTCTGGGAGCTGATACAATACGGGGTGCGAAAAACCCAGAGAGAGATTTACGACACTGCCCTGAACAACGGCCTTGTATCCAACGCCGACTATCTCAAGTTTTTTCTCGAAGCCTTTGCTGACACCTACAACCATATTATCTATAAGGGTGCGGGTCAGCCCGTAAAGTTCCCTTGCCGCCCTGGTGGAGCCTTTCTTCGTAACCACTACTTGGGAGCCCTCAAGAGAGACACCTATCTCTGGTCTCACCTCAATACTCAGCGCGCCTTTAGGCCCTGTAACACTAACGGCCTGATCATTAACGGCTACCTTGACTCCATCGGGTATAGCTACGGGTACCTTACCTATCCTTGACATAAACGACTTCCTGTTTATTATTTTAATTAACGGCAATAGGTCAATATTGAATCAGAATACGGTGCAGAGCACCTCTCCGCCTATGCCGAGGGCCTTGGCTTTTTCACCGGTCATGACCCCTTTTGATGTTGATATTATTGATATACCGAGGCCGCCGAGTACTTCCGGCAGTCCGTCTTTGGGGACATACTTTCTTATCCCCGGTTTACTGACTCTCTTTATCTCGCTTATTACCCTCTGCTTCGTAGGGGAATATTTCAGCGTCAGTCTCACAAAAGGCCAGTTTTCTTTCTTTACCGTTGAGAAGGCCTTGATATAACCTTCTTCTTTGAGAATCCTTGCAATCTCCTGCTTTATCTTCGAAGACGGTATATCTACGCTGGCATGTCTTGCCTGAACGGCATTTCTTACCCTCGTAAGCATATCGGAAATGGGGTCTGTCATTGTCATATCAATATCCTCTTTACCTTTATAATCAACTGCAGTCTACCAGCTCGACTTCATTACGCCCGGAAGAACACCCTTCAAGGCCATTGTCCGGAGACATATCCTGCACATATCAAATTTTCTGTAATAGGAGCGCGATCTGCCGCAGATGGGACAACGGTTATATTCACGGACCTTGAACTTCTTCGGCCTCGCGGCCTTTGCAATAAGCGATTTCTTAGCCAAAACTCCTCCAATAATGACTTAACGGGTAATAAAGGGCATCCCAAGGGCCTTTAAGAGGGCCTTGGCCTCTTCGTCCGTATCTGCCGTGGTGCAGATGGTTATATTCATTCCCCTGATCTTGTCTATCTTATCGTACTCTATCTCAGGGAAGATTATCTGCTCTTTCAGCCCGAGGGTAAAGTTGCCATGTCCGTCAAAGGACCTGTCGCCAAGGCCGCGAAAATCACGAATCCTCGGTATGCTGAAGTTAACAAGCCTATCGTAGAACTCATACATTTGCCTGCCGCGGAGCGTTACCATGCACCCTATGGGCATGCCGGCCCTGAGCTTGAAAGCGGCTATGGATTTTCTTGCCTTTGTTATGACAGGCTTTTGACCTGCGATAGCCGTAAGGTCACGCACAGCGCCGTTAAGGACCTTTATGTCTCTCACGGCTTCACCAACGCCCATATTGATAACTATCTTTTCAAGGCGCGGCGTCATCATGGGGTTGGAGTAATTAAACTCTTTTATGAGCGCCGGTACTACCTCAGCCGAGTATGTTGCTTTTATACGTGCAGTCATTTATCTATAACCTCGTTACACTTCTTGCAGAATCTGACCTTCTTGCCGTCATCAAGTATTCTTCTGCCGACCCTTACGGGCCCCTTGCATTTTCCGCAGAGTATCATGACATTGGCTATGGAGATAGGGGCCTCTTTTTCTATGATGCCACCCTGCTTATATTTTTCGTTGGGCTTCTGGTGACGCTTCACCATATTGAGGTTATCCACAATAACAGTAGCCTTTGCGGGGTTGACCCTGACGATTTTACCTGTCTTTCCCGCCTCTTTACCCTTCATGACCATTACCTGGTCATCGCGTCTTATCTTGAACTTTTTAAGAGCCATATTCCTCATTTAAACCTTAATTTACAGGACCTCAGGGGCGAGAGAGACTATTTTCATAAAATTTTTAGCCCTCATTTCCCTGGCCACAGGGCCAAAAATCCTCGTGCCTATGGGGTCTCCATCCTTGTTTATTATAACTACGGAATTCTCATCAAACTTGATATATGTGCCGTCACTGCGGCGGGTTTCCTTGGCCGTGCGCACGACAACGGCCCTAACCACCTCGCCCTTTTTTACCTTGGCCCCGAAAACGGCATCTTTCACGTTACAGACTATTACGTCGCCGAGCCTTGCCGTTCTCTTATTTGAGGCGCCCACAACGGTTATGCAGGACACCTTTTTTGCCCCGGAATTATCGGCAACACGGAGCATGGTACACATCTGAATCATTTTGCTCTCTCCAGTATCTCGCCTATGCGCCAGGCCTTAAGTTTACTAAGAGGACGCGTCTCCACAATAGAGACCCTGTCGCCTTTTTTGCAATCGTTCTTCTCGTCGTGAACCATATACTTGACGCGTCTCTTTATATATTTTCCGTAAAGGGGATGTTTTTTAAGCCTCTCAACGGATACAATAACGGTCTTGTCCATCTTGCTCTTAAAGACATTACCGATAAGAGTCTTTTTTTGCCCTGTCGCTTTATCTCCCACTTAGGCCTCCTCTTTTTTGCTTGCCGCAATGGTATTTACACGGGCCACATCGCGCCGCAGTAAACGAATCTTAAGCGGGTTCTCAAGCTGAGACGTTGCGTGCCTCATCTTGAGGTTGAAGAGTTCTTTTTTAAGCTCCTCGGCCTTTGCTCCAAGCTCTTCGGCGCTCATATTACGTAGCTCTTTAGCTTTCACAGTGCTTCCCTCTTAACGAATTTTGTAGGTACGGAGAGTTTATGTGCGGCGAGCCTGAAGGCCTCTCTTGCCACTTCCTCGGATACACCCTCCATCTCGTATAGTATACGTCCGGGTTTGAGCACGGCCACCCAGTCTTCCGGGGCGCCCTTACCGCTTCCCATCCTTGTCTCAGCGGGTTTGTGGGATATCGGCTTATCAGGGAATATACGGATCCAAATCTTTCCGCTCCTCTTGATATACCTTGTCATGGCGATACGGGCGGCCTCTATCTGACGTGTCGATATCCATCCGCAGGCAAGAGATTTAAGACCATAGGTCCCAAAACTAATCTTGCATCCTCTCGAAGCAAGCCCCCTGCGTTTGCCCCTCTGCTGTTTTCTGTGTTTTACCTTCTTCGGCATTAACATAATTATTACCTGCCCTTACGCTTGGGCTCTTCCACGGGAGTCCTTGGCCTCACGGGAACCTCGCCTTTGTATATCAGCACTTTTACACCGATTATCCCGTAAGTCGTATGGGACTCGGCGACTCCATAATCAATATCGGCGCGAAGGGTGTGAAGGGGAACCCTTCCCTCTCTATACCACTCGCTTCTGGCTATCTCGGAACCGCCGAGACGTCCGCCGCATGTTATCTTAATACCCTTTACGCCCATTCTGAGGGCAGAGGTTACGGCCCTCTTCATGGCCCTTCTGAAGGAGACGCGCCTTTCGAGTTGAAGGGCTACGTTCTCAGCCACAAGCTGTGCGTCGGTGTCAGGCCTACGTACCTCGACAATCTCAAGATTTATATTCTTGCTTGTAAGGTCGGCCAAGACCTTTTTCATTACATCTATTTCGGCTCCACGCTTTCCTATGACAATGCCGGGACGAGCCGTGCGGATAATTACCTTAACCTCGTTGGAAGTACGCTCTATCTCTATCTTTGAGATACCGGCGTGGTAGAGCCGTTTCTTTACGAGCTTTCTTATCTTAAGGTCTTCATGGACAAAGGCGGCGTAATCCTTGCCTCCATACCATCTTGAATCCCAGTCCTTTGTAATTCCCAGTCTAAAACCAATGGGATGTACTTTATGACCCAACGAAGACCTCCTTTAAACAGCACTCTTTGATATTAGTTAAAAAAAGCATCAACCCTCATCCAGTATGATGGTGATATGACTGGACCTCTTTCTTATGGTCACACCCCTGCCCATGGCGCGCGCCCTCATGCGTTTGAGCGTCGGTCCCTCATCGA
>CAYYUX010000057.1:0-10389 GCA_964474975.1 uncultured Thermodesulfobacteriota bacterium | reverse complement strand
GCCTGCTTTTTATCCCTGCCCCATGATAAATTTCTCATAAGCCCGATGAGACACAGACGCACGGAGCCTGATAGGCTCTATGGCCTGAATATTATGATATACTTAAAAAAATAATCGCAACTCCAACGCGCTCAAGGGGCTTAAGTATAATGGCGAAAATCACAGGCAGGTGCCCTTCAGAGGCCTCACGTATCCTACGAAAATTATCCTTACCCTTACTGATATGCCTTCTGACGCTATGCCTTGCCGGGGTATCTGCCAAGCCCGCCTACGCCTCGCAAGGGACGGCGAAAGACCACACCAACCGCCTCATAAACAGCCCGGACCCATATTTACTCCTCCACGCCCACAACCCCGTTGACTGGTATCCCTGGGGCCCCGAGGCCCTTGAAAAGGCCCGCCGTGAGAACAAACCCATCTTTCTTTCCATCGGATACTCCACCTGTTACTGGTGTCATGTCGCCGAGCGGGAACTATATTCAGACCCCGAGATAGCGAAGTTGATGAACCAATGGTTCATCAATATCAAGGTGGACCGTGAAGAGCGTCCCGACCTTGACAATATATACATCCTGGCCACGGAGGCCCTTACGGGCCATGGCGGCTGGCCCAATAATCTTTTTCTTACCCCGGAGTTGAAGCCCTTTTTTGCCGGCAGTTACTTTCCCCCCAAGGCCCGTGACGGCCGACCAGGTTTTCCCGATATACTTAAGGGACTGCACAAGGCCTGGACAAGTGACCACGAGAGGGTCATGGAGGTAGCCGACGAGGTCTACGGGGCCATAAAACAAAAGGGGTTCAAAGCAACGCCCCTTGGGGGCCCGCCTGATATCACCCTCTGGCTTGATGAGGCGCTTCGCGAATCAACTGCGCTTTTTGACGCCGCTAACGGCGGGTTCGGTACCGGGCTCACGAAGTTTCCAAAGGCGCCGCTCCTCTCCATGCTCCTCACCTCTTATGAGGCAAGGCATGATGAAAAGACTCTCAAGATGCTCACTTCCACGCTCATGGCCATGGCCCGGGGCGGCCTGATGGACCAGCTTGGCGGGGGTTTTCACCGATACAGCACGGACCCGGGCTGGGATATACCGCATTTCGAGAAGATGCTCTACGATAACGCGGAGCTTTTGGGCATATACGCGAGGGCTTACGCCATTACGAAAACCCCTTTTTTTCGTCTCGTAACACTGCGTATTGCGCAGTATCTCATGGACGAGATGAAATCGCCGGGCAGTGGTTTTTTCAGCGCCCAGGACGCCGAGGTAAAGGGCATTGAGGGGATAAATTACGTCTGGACTCGTAAAGAGATAGAATCAAGTCTGACCACGGCAGAAGCGAGGCGTTTTTTCTCGCTCTACGCATTGACGCCCATGCCTCCAGCGCCCATGGGCCACAGAGAGACCCCCGGCGGGGTACTCAGGATAAAGGCCGGGAAGGACGTAAAATCGGGTAAAGAAATAAAGGCCCTGACGCCCCTGACGAAGAGGCTTCTCGCCATGCGGCAGAGGCGCACGGCCCCGGCCCGTGATGAAAAAATAGTTATATCTGATAACGCCCTTGCCGTAATCGGATTTACCTTGGCCGCAACGGCCCTGAACGACGCCGCCTTGAGGCAAGAGGCCCTAAAGACGGCGAGATGGATATGGACCCATGCCTTTAACGCAAAGACCGGGAAGATGAGGCACCAGTTTTTCAAGGGGCATGGCGGGGGGCCGGGCTTTCTTGATGATTACGCCATAACAGGCGAGGCCTTCATGGCCATCTATCACGCCACCGGCTCTAAACTCTGGCTAAAACGCGCCAAAGAGGTAACGGACGCCATGCTCAGGCGTTTCGTCGGCCCCGACGGAACCCTCGAAACAAGCGAAAATAAAAAATACCTTATTGTCAATCCGCCCCCAACAGGGGATTCAACGAGGCCGTCGGGAAGGTCGGCGGCCATCGGCCTCTTGCTGGACATGGCCGCAAGCTCTCATGAGGTGCGCTATTCCTCTACCGCGCTAAGGGCCCTTGCGCCCCTGAACACGATGATAAGCTCATCTCCCGCAAGTTGGGGTTCGTTACTCGCCTCCCTTGGCAGACCGCCTCTACGCAAGGCCCTTATCCAATCTGCCCGGCAGGGGAAAAAGGCAGTTAAAAAAATCTCCGCCGAGAGTGCCGCCCATGTACACGCCTCAGGACAATGGCAAGACGCACCTGAGGGCGTTGATATTATATTAAGGGTATCCATAGACGATGGTTATCACATCAACGCCAACCCGCCGTCGGAAAGCTATCTTGTGGCAACGGAACTTGTCATCGACGAATACCCTGACGCGAAAGTGGATTACCCGCCAGCAAAAACATTCAGAGCTAAATTCGCCTCTAAAAGCATCGCCGTTTACGATGGCGATATCACGATTACGGCGCATCTGCCATCGCCCCTTTCATCAAAGCCCCCCGAGTCCGTGGGACTGAGGGTGCAGGCATGTAACGATACCCTCTGCCTTGCGCCTGCACTTATTCAAGTGCCTCTAAGGGCTGTCGGGGGGCCGAATAGAAAATAAGGTCATCAACAGGCAATCATATTTTCATAGCGCATAAAAAATATTTCGGATGGAGGAGAGTGATATGTCTTTTCGTTTTTGGAGAAGGGTTAAGATACTGCCCGGTGTTACGCTGAACCTCAGTAAATCCGGGGGCTCGCTTTCTTTTGGCCCCCGAGGCGCGAAGGTGACCATTGGGCCGCGGGGCAGGCGCACCACGGTTGGTATCCCCGGCACAGGGCTGTTCTACACAAAGACCTATGGCAACGGAAAATCAAGGGGCATAAAAAAAGATTCCTCCCCATCATCAGAATCGGCCATCAGACCCGAAGAGCGCCTTAGCCTCGGTTTTTTCAAACGCCTCGTCACTCCCAAGGACGAAGAGGCCCTTGTGGACGGATGCCGTGAGTGGACGCTCGGCAACGATGACAAGGCCTTTACCCGGCTTAAAGACGCGGCCCATCTCGCAGACGGCGCCTTCCTTGCGGGCTTTTTGGCGCTAAAGAAAAACAAACTCAATGAGGCTGAAAGATTTTTTCTTTTGGCGCTGGATAAGAATAAAAGACTGGGGGCATATTTTTCAAAGTACGGCGTGGCCGTGACCATGACCCTACCTGTTACGGGAGAATACTCCGCCCATATAGTCCCCGACATAAAAGGGACGCTCCTGGCCATCACGGAGGTCTACCAGCGTCTCGGACGAAGAGAAGATGCCGCAGACTCACTTAAAAGACTCAAAAAATTTATGCCTGAGGATGTTATTGTAAGACTATCGCTTGCCGAGCTAACCATGGAAAGAGGCGATAAAAAGGCCTTTAAAGAGGTGGTTAAACTTACCGAGGGTATTGAAAACGCCTCACCCGCACATACGACGCTCTTATTATACAAGGCGCGCGCCCTCAAGGGGCTCGGGCTTTTGGATGCGGCCCGTGACGCCCTTACCCTGTCTCTGCGTAAAAAGAAAGACCGCTCCGAAGACCTGCTCCGAGCCATACGTTATGAGCGCGCCCTCGTATATGAGGCCCTCGGACAAAAGACACGTGCCAGAAAAGACCTTGAAAAAATTTATGCCGATGCCCCTGATTACGAAGACGCGGCGCAGAGGCTGGGGCTATAGAGGAGGGCAAGGCATTACATGGTAAAAAAAATTTACAACGGCTCCTGCAGACTCCGGAAAAAAAAATAAAAACAACGAATCACCATTAAAAACATATCGCCTCCCCTCCACGATAATCCTCCCGAGCTTTCCAAAAGGCCTTCCCTGTGCTAAAATAAAAAATATAAGACAAAAAATGGTGTCCTCTCATGGTCAAAAAAACATCAAGGCTTACGGTACCCAACGACCCCGCCTACATGAAGAGTATCTCCGCGTACTGCAGGGAGCTATGCAGACGCATGGGTTTTACACCGAAAGAAACCCGGCAGATAAACAAGGCCCTCTCCGAGGCAGTCTTCAGCGTCATTACACAGGCATTCAACCCCTACGACGACGAGACATTCGATATCACCTTCCATATCCATAGCGACGGCCTGCAGATAAACATAGAAGACATGGGACTGCCCTTTTCCTTCGGCATAGTTGAGAAGAAAAAAGACGCACCCGGGCTAAAGGCCATAGAAAAAAACGTTGACAAGGTTATATTTGTAAACAGGGGCGCAAAAGGCAAAGAGCTCCAGCTCTTCAAATACCTGAAAGGCAAGCACGTAGAGGAGCTATTCGAGGCCGAAGAGCTCCGGCCTTACGGCGTATGCGAGATTCCATCGCGAAAGCAGAAACTTGATATACGCCTCATGAGGCCCGATGAGGCCACAGAGGTATCAAGGTGTATTTACCGGACATACAGATATACGTATCTGAAGGAAGACCTCTATTTTCCCGAAAGAATAGAGGCGATGAACCGCGACGGCAAGATGATATCCATCGTGGCAGTAACGGCAAAGGGCGAGGTGGCCGGTCACTTCGCTATCATGCCGAGACCAAACGACAAGGTGGCGGAGATAGGCGTAGCCGTTGTAATGCCGAGGTACAGGGGCAGAGGCATCATGAAAAAGATGCTCACCCGCCTTATGGAGGAAGCGGGCAGACGCTCCCTCTACGCCCTTTACGGAAACGCCCTTACAGTGCATGCCCTCAGCCAGAGGGCCAATATAAAGTTCGGTTTCCAGGAGACTGCGCTACAGCTCGGGTGGATACCGCCCGGCTCTACAAAGGTCATCAAGGAACGGGGGCTTAAGGGTGCCGGCAACATACTTACCTTTTTCAAATACCTGCAGGACACGAGGCCGTACACTGTCTTCATACCAAAGCATTACAAAAAAATAATGGAGAGGTTATACTCGGGGCTCGGCCTTATGCGGATATTCGAGCCGCCAATGCCTGTCACCATGGCGGTACTGCCTGCCGGGTCAGAGCTCAACCTGAAGATAAAGCCCCACCACAGGACGGCCATAATCACCGTAAAACAATTCGGGAAGGATTTTCTCGAACGCCTCAAGATAAAGACCACTGAACTCTCTAACAAAAACTTCAACGCCATATATATAGACCTTGAACTCAGGGATCCCTTTACGCCCCGCGCCGTACTCATGGCCGAGGACCTCGGGTTTTTCTTCTCAGGGCTTCTCCCCGATTACTCTGAGGGCGACGTCTTAAGGCTCCAACGCTACACCACAAAGGTCATATACGACGAGATTCATACGGGCTCTGTCTTTGGAGGCGAGTTCGTGGAGTACATAGGCTCCCAGGACAAGGGACAAAAGGCCTGGCATAGGGGACAGGCCTGACGCCGCGGGTGCGGTGGAGGAATAAGCTACGGGGGGGACGGAGGAGAGAAACTTAGGGCCTTAACTTCCATGAAAAATTAAAATCAGGGTTTGGACTCAGCAGACCCTTTCGCAGTACGCACACCCAACCTTGCGGGCTCAAAAAGGTGCAGACAAAAACCTCCGCATAGTCGGCACAATACCGTCCATAATTCCCATTAACCGCGAACTCTCGTAAAGCTCTCTCAGGGGCAGTCTTGAGCGGTGGGCAAAGTATATCTTTCTCTTTACGACATTGGCGTCCCTGTAAAGCCCGTCCCTTATGCCGCCGGCATACCTTGATTTAAAAAAAGACAGGCCTTTAAAGGGGAATATGCCTCCGCCCCTCTCATAAAGAAAACGGAAGACCTGCTTCATGAAAACAGAATGTCTGTACGATGAGTCCTCTATCTCGAAAAAAGGCGAGAGCCCGAGAGAGAGGACCTCTACGCCCTCGGCCTTAAAGGTCTCGATGGCACGGCTCATAATGAGGGCCAGTGTTCCGCTGTGAGCGGAGTTACGGGTCCTCAAGGCGCCGGCGAGATAGCCGTAGACGCGGCCTGAGCGGTACATGGGATCAAAAAAAATAAAACCCTCAACACGTCCCCTTGAGACGGCGATAAATTTTCTCACATCAGGCTCTGAGCCGTAGACGGCCCTGCGGACAAGAAACCAGAACTCACGGTCCTTCATCCGTTTTGTCGCGAGCCACTCGCCTGTAATCTCTACAAGCTGGCCTCTGAACGCGGAGTCTCCACTTATCTCAAAGACATCTTCAACGGCCTCTCCTGCCCGCCGTATCATCCTTCGCATGGATTCCTTTGCCCTGCCCCTGTAATTATACTCTTCAAGAATAAGTTCTGTCTCCACGCCCATCTCGTTAAGATAAAAACCCATGCCCGAGAGCGCCCGTGCGGCCTCAGGCGTTACATGGAGAAAGGCCGAGCGTGGAAAGCGGTCCACAAAAGACCCCACCAGGCGGGGGTAATCCTCTACGGCGCATATAGGATTTGAGAGGGCGAAGGTTATGCCCCTTGAAGGCGCGTAAGGTATATACCCTGTGCCGGGGATTACAAAGTGGGCCAGGCCCTCCTGCAGGGACGAATAGGCAGAGCTGTGGCTTCCGTGTTTAAAGAGATATTCAAGGAGGTCTTTCTTTAAATTCATCTACGTATCTTTTCCATATCTTTATATTAAAACACCATTCGCAACGCTTTTCAACTCAAGCGCCGGCGCAGGGCCTCTATACACCCAATAAAACTCTGATGGATTCATACTCAGGTGGAACCCCTTCTTTTGCAAGGCTCGGTGGATGCAAAGATTGTATATGGTATTTCCACGGCACAGCTTTCGCTATTGATGCCGTCTTTTATGCCATGCCTGATGATATTGGCACGCCTGACCTTTATTTAAGGTATTTGCGTGGCTTTAAAAATAGTATCCGGGATTGCTATTCAGGACAAGGGCATGGATTTTTTTGAAAAAGCGGCCCCGTTCAGGGGAGTTATCTTTTATTTTTATGCTCAGGCCTAAGGCCCGCTAAAGGAATCTCTTTTCGGAATAACTCATAGGCGGAATTAGAGCTTCTTTTATGGGCCGCCTCAAGGCGGCTTTTGGTTTTGCCGGTACTGCTTCCGGAAAGGTAATATTCGTAGAATCTGTTGTAAAACTCATCGGGATAGACCATAGCGGTAAAGACAAGGCTCTTCGCCTCTTTCCTCTTTCCAATGGGATAATCGAGGACCATACTCTCAAGTGGCGCTATCCTTGTATCAAAGATTTCTTCTGATAGGTCAAGAGAGATCTTTCTGCCAATGTATGCCTCGCGCAGAGTGTCCTTCAGAATGCGCCCATCGGCGAGGACAAGATACCCCTTTACGACGATAAGCGGGGTCGCGTATGTGGGGTAGTAATGGCCGGCGCCGGTGTTGGTAATAGTAAGTCTCGCCGCCGCGCCGTCAGAGCCGTCTACGCCTTTTACCTCTACCTTTAATCCGCCGATTGCCATGGCGGGGTCGTGGATGCCCCTGAAGAGATGACGCCTTCCCGGCATGTGGCAGGTCTGGCATGGTATGCCCGCCTTTCCGAAGGCGCTTTTTTTCCACTCTTCATATGTATTTACAAGGGGCTTTCCATTAAGCCGGAAGCCGTCTTTTAACTGATGGCAGGCCGCGCAGAACTCGGCCTTCTCAAAAAAATTTTTTTCTATTACGCCGTGGTTTGCCCTTACGCCTTTTTTAAGGCCCCGAAGCTTGGGTGATGTGGGGCCCGTTATCCCGCCGCCGCGCGCGTGGCAGACGCCGCAACTTACACCCGTTGATTTTAATGTTTCATCAAATGCGGGGTTTTTAATGTATCCGCCGTTGGCGGAGGATGCCTTTGTATACAGCATCTCATTTTGCATAGAAAGGGGCGCGTGACAGAAGTAGCATGCCGTGGCCATGGCAGGCTCGCTAAAAGGGTCTAACTGAAAGAGAAGCCCCGGCCCGATGCTTTTGCTGTGAAGGGAGCCGCTCCACTCGCGGAATTTATCGAGATGGCAGACCCCGCAGTTTTTGGGATGCAGGTCTTTTGCGGATAGTGAGGGACTGGCAGAGATGGGCCTATTCCAATGCCCTGTAACCGCCGCCTCTTCTCCCAGAGAAAGGGATGAAGAGGCGGTGATCAGGAAAAAAACAAGGGCTGTAAAGCTGATCAATCGAATGGAAAAAATCCTCCTATCTTCCAGAGCATGGGTTCTTCATGCTACAGGGGTTTGAACGCATACTGCATGGATTTGCCTTCATGGAGCATGGGTTCCCGGAGCATGGATTTTTCATGCTACACGGATTAGCGGAGCATGGATTCATCGCGGTTTTTCCGCCCCTCGCATTAGCGCGTATGTAAGATGCGATGGCCGTCATCCTAATGGAGTTCCATGAAAGGGCCTTGCCCTTCATCGGGTTCAGCACGCAGTAGTTTATCATCTGGTCCATGGTCACAATGTCATTGGGCATCTTCACATATTTGGGGTAGGGCTTTTTCTTCAGTCCCGCGCCCTTTGGATGGCATGTGTTGCAGGAAAATCCCGATGTCCCAAGAGATGTATCTGTCCATAATTTCCTGCCCATCTTCTTGAGCTTCCTTTTGCTCTTAATGTGCCTGGCCCGGAGCGGTATGACACCGGAAGAGGAGCAGGGATTGGCCCCCTTGGAACAGGGATTGGCACTCATGGAGCAAGGGTTAGCATTCATGGAGCAGGGATTCTTCATGGAACAAGGGTTGCACGGATTCCCTGCCTTCGCCATCATCACGCCCGCCGCCTGAGCGGAAGAAAAGGAGAACGCCGCAAAGGCCGATAAAGCGCAAATAGCGATTAAAAGTCTGAATCTATTCCACATCTTAATCTATCCTCCTTTTAATTGCAGGCGTAAGAGTTTTATTACCACTTTTTATATTTCTTTGAGCAGGGATTCATCTTATGGTGTTTCATGGAGCAGGGGTTCTTCATGGAGCATGGGTTCATTGAGCAGGGATTCTTGGAGCATGGGTTCATTGAACATGGGTTCTTGGAGCAAGGATTCATTGAACAGGGATTTTTGGAACAGGGATTCTTGGAACAAGGGTTCATTGAACAGGGATTTTTCATGGAGCAGGGATTCATTTTATGGTGCTTCATGGAGCAGGGGTTTTTCATGGAGCATGGATTCATCTTCATGCCACATGGATTCTGCGCCGAGGCCGGCTGAACAGATACGCCTGCGAATACAAAAACCATCACTAACCCAAGTACTGCACTCAGTCTCTTTGTACTCATATCAATTCTCCTTTTAAATCGTCTATATGGATTGGACCGACCGTTATGCCGCTAAAAATCTCTTGAACAAAGAGCATCCGCTTGTGCAATCTTTCCACCCTTAAGGCGCTCTCTCTGCAAAAGCCTGTCAAATATACAGTCTGCTTACTGTATGAGTAAGGATCAGCCTAATCTAAACGATCTTTAAAAGATGTAAGGGATATTACAGTTGCAAGATTTATAATACGAATATGTGCTATTGAAATTTAACTATAGCGGAGATTTAGCGAATAGGCAAGGCTGTGAAAAGTTTTCCCGGAAAAGGGGGATGTGTGCTGTATTGCCCGGGAAAAAGACAACAATGCTTATAAATGGGCGCAGAAGACAGGCGACAGGCCGCAGTCTTTGTTACACGCTTTCTCTGCGGTGAAATGGACGGGATTCTCGCTTCGTCCTCTATTGCTCAAACCGACTCATAGGGATACCTGCCATTCCACTTACTGCACCGCGGCTGTGCCTGGCACTCGCGGCAAAATGGCACGGGTATGGCAACGCCGTCCTTCATAACCCCCGAGACCATATCGAGAGTATAGCCATTGGCGTCAAAGACAAGCTCGCCGCCAAGGTCCGTACAGCTCCTCATCTTCTCAACTCTCTCATGAGGAACCTCGGGATGGACATGCTTATGCCAGAATTTTTTTATAGATGGTATGCGGGGGTGGTCGCCAAAGCCGATAAAATCATCGCAGCGGCCGCTATCAATCCAGTATGGCTCCTCCTCGTTGTGTATGGCCCCTGCGGGACAGGCAAGGCGGCAGTCCGAACACCCCTCGCATCTGGCCCAATACCCCATATCAATCCGGGCCGGTCCCGTACAGCCCGTAATCCCTGCATCAAACCCGATTACGCAGACCTTCATATCAAAACCGAATTTATAACCATAGACAAGGGAATTTTTAGCCCTTACGCCGAGCCCCGAGAGGATGGCGGCCATCTTGAAGTTAGTGTATATGGGAAACCAGTCCTCTAGGCCGCTTGCCCTGAGGATATCATCGGCCTCTTTATAAAGAGAGTAATCCCACGAATCGGGAGAGTGGCGGGCAAGGACGATGGAGTTTACGATAGAGAGGAAATGAATGTTATTTGTATAATCAGAGCCGTATTCCTGCGCCTTTCCCTTGATAGGAGAATAGGCGCACCTTTTCAACTGCTCTGCCGTGAGCATGCCAACGTCCCATGTATCATCGGGAAATAGCCTTTGAATATCAGAAAAATTTATCGTTTTTT
>CAYYUX010000056.1:0-10994 GCA_964474975.1 uncultured Thermodesulfobacteriota bacterium | reverse complement strand
CTTCCACTGAGCTACGCCGGCGTTTTAAGGGGCAGTTGGGCGAGAAATAAATATGCGGCCACAGGGTCTTTTTATGCCCGGGGTAACCTCTTCAAGCGCTACACTCCACGGCAACTCTGGAACATAGGCCTCTTTGCCCGGAATAGCCCGGGGCAAGTCTTGGGCAGGGAAAATTTTCAGCTACTCAATGACGTGCATAGTTATAATAAGGCATAGTAAAAAACAGGTCAAGGCTAAGTTTGTGAACTCGGGGTTTTTCCGCGCCATATGCAAGGCCGGAGGACTGCAAGACTAATCATATTTTAATCCCTTGGGTATTATACTGTAATTGTAGGAAGATGTCTCAAGGACCATTAAGCCTATGAAGAGTAACGGTAAGAGTGTAAAAGGCGAAAAGGTTTTGATAATCGAAGGGTCCCGCGGCATAGCGGTTTCTTCCGAGGAGGCCCTCCGTGGACATGGCTATTCGCTGAAGGTCTGCGAAAAGCACGATGAGGCCATGGGCATTATTGCGCATTGGAGGCCTTCTGTAGTCATTTTGTGTCCTAACGGCGAAAATAACTCCGATATATTGCGGGATATCCGGCAGATTGATACAAAATCCCGTCCATCCATTATACTAGTCACTGAACAGCAAGACAGCGTCGACCACATTAAAATCATTAAAAATGGCGCAGATGATATTGTATCGCACTCCATCGGCGGTGATGAGCTTTCCGCAAGGGTAAGCGAGCAGGTTAGGCTTAAAAAAGACGTAACCCATGAGTTCACTGCTGATAAGGAGAACCTCCGGTCCCTCCTTGAGATAACGGGCGCCATAACAACGAGCCTCAATCCGACCGAGGTCTTTAAGACCATAGTGACACGCGTGGCATACGCCACTGGAGCGGAGCGGTGTTCCATCGTGCTTGTTACAAGAGACGAGGGTTATGTTCTCGCCTCTCACGACGACCCTGTACTCAAGGATATGAAGATAGATCTTAAGAAATATCCTGAGATAATAGAGGCCATAAAGAGAAAAGACCCCATGATAATCGACGACATAGCCACGGACCCATTGATGGACTGCGTGAGGGACTCCGTGAAAGGTCTCGAGGGAAAGAGCCTGCTCCTCGTCCCAATCGTCTTTAATGACAGAGTCCTTGGAACCCTTTTCCTCCGGACAAAGAAAGAGACGAGCGGGTTTTCCGCTGAAGAGGTCAACTTTTGCAGGATAGTTGCCAACTCCGCCTTCCACGCAATAAAAAACGCGAGAATCTTTCAGAAGCTCACCGAAGAGAACAACTATCTTCAAGAGGCGGCCATACGTGACCACCTCACGGGACTCTACAATCATAACCACTTTTATCGCCACCTTGACGAGGACTTCATTAGAGCCGCGCGGTATAGTTCCCCTCTTTCTCTCATAATGCTGGATATAGATTATTTCAAGAATATAAACGATACACATGGACACAGGACCGGAGATATGGTCCTGAAAGAACTCGCCATGCTCATTAAGAGCACGGTGCGAAAGTCCGATATCGTAGCAAGGTACGGAGGAGAAGAGTTCGCTATCATATTGGCCAATACGGATATTGCCGGAGCCACCTATGATGCAGAGAGGATAAGAAAAAATGTAGAGGCCCATAAGTTTAAGGCCGTTCCCCGCATAGAGGTAACCATGAGCCTCGGCGTGGCCGCCTACCCTCATAAAGAGATAGACACAGGCGGCGACCTTGTTGCAAGGGCCGACACAGCCCTTTACAAGGCCAAACACGGCGGACGGAACCGCATAGTCATTGATACAGAGGAATAAAAAAGCAATATGGGGATAACTAAGGCCCCATAAAGATTAGCCGGCTGGCCCCGTCAATACTCTCGTGCAGATACCTTCTTTTTAAAAAACAGAATATCTCAAATATCGCGGCGGATCATCCGCCTTCGCCGACCTTGATGGCGCAGAGGTTCGAACACATGGAGCATACGTCATCGTCTTCCGATGGCACGGAGGCCCTTATGCGCGCCGCCTTCTCAGGGTCGATGGAGAGCCTTATCTGAGCATCCCAGTCAAGGGCCTTTCTTGCCCTTGAGAGTTTATTATCCTCTTCCATAAATTTTTTGTTTTTCGCGATATCCCCTGCGTGCGCCGCTATGCGCGAGGCGATTACGCCTTCTCTCACATCATCTACGCCCGGCAGGCTGAGATGCTCCGTAGGCGTTACGTAACAGAGAAAATCCGCTCCCGCCTTTGCGGCTATGGCCCCGCCTATGGCAGAGGTAATGTGGTCGTACCCCGGGGCGATATCCGTTACAAGGGGGCCGAGCACATAGAAAGGCGCACCGTCGCAGAGTTGCTTTTCAAGGAGGATATTGGCCTCAATCTGGTCAATAGGCACGTGTCCCGGGCCTTCTATCATCACCTGCACTCCTTCTGCACGGGCTCTGCGGCACAATTCGCCGAGGGTGATAAGTTCGGCTATCTGCGCCCTGTCTGTGGCGTCCTGCAGGCATCCTGGGCGAAGTCCGTCGCCGAGGCTTAGGATTACATCGTATTTTTTGGCGATTTTTACAAGGCGGTCGAAGTCCTCGAAGAGGGGGTTTTCCCGCTTATTCCGACGCATCCATTCCGCCGTAAGGGCGCCGCCTCGGCTCACTATGCCCATGATTCGGTCTTCGCCGTCTACCCTCTCAAGGGCGCGGAGGTTTACGCCCGAATGCACGGTCATAAAGTCAACGCCCTCCTCTGCCTGCGCCTCGATTACATCGAATATCTCCTCGCCCTCAAGCTCGATAAAGCTCTTCCCCCGTGAGGCCCCGTCAACAGCAGCCTGATAGAGAGGCACCGTGCCTATGCATACGGTAGAGGCATCAAGTATGGCCTTTCGAATGGCCCGGAGGTCTCCGCCTGTGGAGAGGTCCATAACGGCATCTGCGCCGGCAGAAATAGCGGCATGCAGTTTGGCCAGCTCTTCGCCTATATCCGCCTTATCCCCTGATGTTCCGATATTGGCGTTGACTTTTGTCTTCAGACCGCGGCCCACGGCCATGGCCCTTGTACCCCTTCTATTGGTGTTTTTTATGACTACTGTATGGCCTGCCTCCACATCCGCTCGAATCTCTCCGGCGCTTCTGCCCTCAGCCAAGGCGGCCTCTTTCATCTCAGTGGTTATAATACCCTTACGGGCCTGATCCAGCTGTGTCATGGCGACTCCTTACGGCTTAAAAGGTTTTTTGATATTTTTTAATCTCTGTATTTATTTTTTGCGTACTCTTGCAACTATCACTTGATGCCAGTATGGCCGATATCAAGGCCGCTCCATAGGCACCGTTTTCCATAACTTCTCTTATTCGATCCACCTTAATGCCGCCAAGTGCGTAGACAGGGATAGAGAGCGTAGAAGCGGACTTTTTGAGCGTCGCAAGACCAATGGGCTCGCCGTACCGGACCTTCGAGGGAGTCTCGTATATAGGGCTGAGCGTGATGTAATCGGCACCATCGGCCTCGGCGGCCCGGGCCTCAACAAAAGAGTGCGTGGAGACTCCGATAATGGCCTCTGCGCCCATCAGCTTCCGGGCGTCTTTAAGGGAAAAGGCATTTGCCGGTAGATGAAGGCCGTCTGCTTCGGTAAGTTTTGCTATATCGGCGCGCTCGTTGATGATAAGCCGGGCCTTATGGCGAGTTGTCATATCTCTAAGCTTGTATCCAAGGGCCAAGAGGTCTCTACCGTTTAAGCCCTTTTCCCTTAGCTGTATAAGGCTTACGCCTCCGGCGAGGGCTTTTTCAACGGCCCTTAAAAAAGCGGAAGTATCCTCGAAGAGACGGCTATCCGTAATAAGCATGAGGTTATTCAAGTGCCTCGTCTTATCCATGACCGTGTTTTTTCCTATTGGCGAAGCCTGGCTGAGGCTCTGCCTGCCAGAGTTTTTTTTGTTTAATTACGGCTACTGCGCAGATGAATAATAGGATACTCACAATCTGGGCGGCCCTCCACTGGCCGAACATGAGACTATCGGCGCGGAACCACTCGACAAAGCACCTGATGACCGAGTACATGGCTATGTAAGATGCGAAGATAAACCCGGGTTTATGCTGTTTTTTTCTGAGAACGAACCATATAAAGAGAAATATGGAGAGGTTCAGAAGTAGTTCGTAAAGCATTACGGGGTGAATGGGGATGCCTGGAAACTGCCTTCCCGCAACGCTGTCGGGAGAGAATACAAGGCCCCATGGCAGGGTTGTGGGTACGCCGTGGGCGTCTCCGTTCATGAAGTTGCCGAACCTTCCGAACCCCTGACCAAGAATGAGGGCAGGGGCAACACAGTCCGATAGTTGCCAGAAAGATACTTTTTTTCGCCGAAGGTATATCCACGCCGCGATGATACCGCCGGAAATCCCCCCGTGTATGGCGAGTCCCCCGTGCCAGATGGCGGGAATCTCAACGGGAACTCTCATATAATAACCAAGGTTGAAGACTACGTAGTAGAGCCTCGCCCCGAGGATGCCCCCTACCACTGTCCAAAGTATGAAGTTGGAGACCTCGTCAGCAGTAAGGGCGATGCCTTTTCGCCGCACCTCACTCTTGATGATACGGGTGCCGACGATAATGGCCACAACGTACATGAGTCCGTAAAAACGGAGCTCCAGCGGGCCGTATGAAAAGAGTATTGGGTGCAAGGTCTAATCCTTTAACTTAAAGCCCGCTTATTCTATCAATCCCGTAATTGGGCTTGATGCCGAGGCGTAGAGTTTTTTCGGTATGCGTCCGGCCTTGTATGCGAGCCTTCCCGCCGTGGTGGCAAGCCCCATGGCGCGGGCCATGGCAAGGGGGTCTTCCGCGCAGGCAATGCCTGTGTTCATGAGTATGCCGTCACAGCCAAGCTCCATGGCGATTGCGGCGTCAGAGGCCGTGCCTACACCAGCGTCTACGATAATGGGCACCTTTGCCGCCTCTATGATGATACGGATATTAAAGGGGTTTCTTATGCCGAGACCGCTCCCTATGGGCGCGGCGAGGGGCATGACCGCCGCCGCGCCCGCGTCTTCGAGCTTTCTTGCCATGATGGGGTCGTCATTTGTATAGGAGAAGACCTTAAAGCCCTCTTTTACAAGGGCTTTTGTCGCCTCAAGAGAGGCCTCGTTATCGGGAAAAAGCGTCTTCTCGTCGCCCATGACCTCGAGCTTTACAAGGTCTGTCTCAAGGGCCTCTCTTGCGAGTTGTGCCGTCCTTACGGCCTCTTCCGCCGTATAACACCCCGCAGTATTCGGCAGTAGCGTATATTTTTTTGTATCGATAAAATCAAGCAAAGAGCCCTCAGCCCCTGATAAGTCCACGCGGCGCACGGCAACGGTTACAATCTCTGTGCCAGAGGCCTCAATGGCCTCTCTCATTAGCTCAAGGGTCTTGTATTTACCTGTTCCCACCATGAGGCGCGAGTGGAACTCCCTGCCCGCTATCTTTAATGTATCACTCATAATAACACTCCTTTTTTCTGAATAATCTATCTGCCGCTTGCGCGGACGCTGATATTTTTATATAAATAACCACTATAGTTCATGGAAATATAAAAGCGGTTTTAGCCCCTGCCTCTCTCCATTGGTGCCTTATCCACCGCCTACCATGCGGATTATCTCAATGGTCTCGCCGTCCTTGATGGCCCTTTCCCCGTGCCGCGCCCTCGGGATGATTTCTCTATCTATCTCAACTGCCGTGCCCTGCTGTTTTATCTTCAGCTCAAGGAGAAGTCCGGCAACGGTAAGCCCATCTTGAATATTTTTCTCTTCGCCGTTAATCGTAATAAGCATTTTTTTATTTACCCCTTCACTTATGCGGCAATACCCGCTGTCCGTAAAAAAGAACCTTGGAGATTAAATAAAAATATCTCTCTTACCCTTTTCAATCTCGCCGAGTTTTTTAATGATCTTTTCTCTCAGGGCATCGTCTTTTATATCAACAAGGCATTTTTTTATGGCCTCTTTCATGGGGGCCTTCATGCCGTTGGCCCTGTTGTCGGAGATAAATTCCTGTAGCGTAAGGGCGGCGTTGGCGGAGCAGTTTTTTCCCATCTCACCTGCGCCCGTCATGGCGGAAAACTTCGAACCCGTTCTTCCAACGCGGTAGCAGGTAGTGCAGAGGCTCGGGACATAACCCTCGGCCAGGATGGAGGACATTACCTCTGAAATCCCCCTGTGGTCGCTTAAGGAAAATTGACCTGCGGCAGTTGCCTCTGCCGCGGCTTCGTCTTTCCCCCCCGTATAACCGCCTGGCTCTGTGCGTGAGGCGGCGCTTACCTGACTTGCCCCGATATGCAGAAGCTCTTTACGAAGCTCTGCCGTCTCTCTTGTAGATACAACCACCCCTGCCGTCGGGACGGCGAGGCGGAAGACGGCGACGATTTTTTTAAGCTCGTCATCGCTTACCTCATGGGGCAGGTCTGGCATGGCCGAGCCCTCGGCGGGTTTTAATCTTGGTATGGAGAGGGTATGGGCATGTGCACCGTATTTGGCGTAAAGATACTGCGAGTGGGCGATTGTTGCGAGGCAATCGAATCTGTAATCATATAGCCCGAGCAGGGGCCCTATGCCAAGGTCGTCAAAGCCCGCCTCCACGGCCCTGTCCATGACGCCAAGGCGAAAATCAAAATCGCTCTTGGCCCCGAAGGGGTGCATGACCTTGTAGGTTTCTCTGTGATATGTCTCTTGAAAGACCTGAAAAACTCCTACGCCGGCCTCTTTCAAGACGCGTAAAGAGTCTACGTCAACGGGCGGAGCGTTAAGGTGAACTATTCTCATCTCCGTCTCTTCGTATACGGCCCGAACGCAGGAGATGATGTAATCTATTCCCCAGCGGGGGTCTTCTCCCGTTACGAGAAGCACTCTCTTAAAGCCCATGGCCGTAAGGGCGCGAGCTTCTTTTACGACTTCCGCGGGGGTAAGGGCCTTTCTCGGGGTCTTTTTCCCGGAATTTCTGAATCCGCAGTAAAGGCAACCGTTCACGCAGTAATTTGAGAGATATAAGGGGGCGAACATGACAACCCTCTTGCCAAATATGCGTTCTTTTACCTCGTTGGCCTTTTTGTAGAGGTCGCTGAGAAGCCCTTTGTCTTCTGTCTTAAGGAGAAGGGCGGCATCTTCCAGGGCGAGCCCCTTTGCCGGGTCCATCTCGTCGATACTTTTCAGGATTCTGCGAAAATCATCCTTGCCCGTGGCCCTGCCGGCCGAGAGGTAATTTATTTTTTCAAAATCCAGCATTTCCCAAATCCCTTTTGTTCACGCATAAAAAAACCGCCCCATAAGTAAGGGCGGTCTGATAATGAGTTTGGAATGTATACTCCAAGCCTCTCTATTGCAACCGTTTCCGCTTCCCTACGCTGGCATTATCCAGATCAGGTCCTTAGGGTCTTCTCCCGCGTGGTGGAGAACTCTCAGCCCCTTAGGGCTCCCCCGCATTAAACTACGTCTACTGTAGCTTCAATTTATCAAAGGCGCCTTCTTTAGTCAAGGGTTTTACACGCTGCGTCTCCAGACGCACGAGGAAATGGACGAGGCAATAAGGCCTGCTTTACAGGGCGTTTTTAAGATGGGGAAATGAGCTTTTGCAGGGCCGGGCTGTAAGTGCAGGAGGTTTTAAATGGGGAAGTTTTTTTAAATGGAGGGCCTTAAATATGCGCCAGATCCCGGAATATAATGTCGGTCTTAACTATACGGCAGGTCTTTGAATATGCCCTGGATTAGATTAGTTCGCTTGCGGAGATGATGGACTGAGCGATTTCGCCCATTTTTTTATTTTCTTTCTGAGAGTAGCGCTGTAGAATCTTGAAGGCCTCGTCTTCGGAAATGGAGCATCGTTTCATGAGTATGCCCTTGGCCCTCTCGATGAGTTTTCTTGTCTCCATGGCCTCTTTCAGGTCGACCACCTCGTCTTTCATACCCTGAAATTCATGGAAGCGGCTGAGCGCTATTTTTATCGCGGGGTCAAGCTGTTTTTTTGTGACGGGTTTGAGAAGATAGGCGTAGATACCGGCCTCAATGGCGTGTGAGGCGATATCCTCTGCTGAGATTCCGGTTATAAGGATGATGGGTACGATTTTTTTGGCGCTAATGGCCTTTGCCGCTGTCAGGCCGTCCATCTCGGGCATTTTGATATCCATTATGACAAGATCGGGGTTGAGTTCTTCCACAAGCTCCACGGCCTCACGGCCATTTGCCACGGCCCCTACCACAGAATGACCTAAAAGCTCGAGTTGGCCCGTAAGAAAGGCCCTCGTCTTTTCATTGTCCTCGGCTATCAGGACCTTCTGCCCACTTGTCTTATCTGCTTTTTTTGCCTTCATGACAACCTCATAACCTTCAACAGTTATTTAGTTAGGATAATATGAAACCCCTCTTAAAGTCAACGTATTTTTACGGGTCATCGAGAAGAGGCCCTGTCTTGCAGGGCTATTATAGCTTTTTCAATAATCAGAGTCAGGATAACGGCGTATCCCAGGGAGGCGAGATATAACCTGTGTTCGAAGATTACATCGACGATAGGGATAAAGCTTGATGTGGGAGATAGGATTACAAAGAACCAGATGATAAAGAAGGAGACGCATTGTCCCGCAGGCTCTTTTTGCCCCAGGGAGCGCGCAAAGAGGAAGATGGCAAGTGCGATGAGGGCCATATGGATAAGGATAGAGACAATGGGCGGCGGCAGAGGCATGGTGAGACGGGTGTTTTTATCTGCCTTCGGCGCGGAGAAAAGCCCTCTTGAGAGGGGAAAATCATAATCAATGTTCTGGTTGACGGGGAGGATGAGGAGGGAATAATAATAGAGAAGGACATTTGATTCTGTCATAAAGTAACTAATGGGCGAGGTGGTGACTACTCCGAACCCTGCCGTAGGCAGGCTCTTAAGGGCCGGGATATCGGCGTATCGGCCCTTTTGGAGCATGGATCCCGTCGCTGTTGAGAGGGCCGACTCTTTGCTCATATCGTTAAAACCACCAAGGGGCGCTACGGTGGTTATTATAAAAAATATGGATATAAGGGTGAGGGCGGCGTAGAGGGGCCATTTTTTTACGACCTTTTTGAGGTTGCCGGCGCTTAAGAAGTATATATCGTACAAGAGGACAAGGGCAGGCACTGTGATGGCGACTTCCTTGGAATAAAAGGCGGCTATATAGGTTAATGGAACAAGTGCGTAGCAGATATATTTTTTTATGATTCCTTTTGCCAGCGCGGCATGGATAAAGGCTATGAGAGAGAGGAGGCAGAAGGTCGCGCTCATGGATTCCATTCGCTGGACAATGTATGTCACGGCCTGTGTCTGCACGGGGTGGAGAGAAAAGATAGCAGAGCAGAGGAGCGAGAGAAATTTTGCCCTTGGCCGCGTAAAGCCCGCGAGGATAAAGGTATGGGCGAGGAGAATATATACGAGTATGGCGTTGAGGATATGTATGGCGATATTGACGAGGTGATAACCGCGTGGGTCAAGTCCGCCTATTGCGTAATTGACGGCAAAAGTCGCCATGGTGAGGCCCCGTTGCGATCGTAGCATGGCCGGAAGGCTGGAAAGGTCGCGTATGACGGGGTTATCGGTAATCCAGACCTTGTCGTCGAGCTGAAAGGCCCCGTTAATGATATTGGAATAGGCGAGCAGTATGAGAATGGAAAGACAGAAGAGTGATATGGGGGCGGCCCATTTTTTTGAAAAAAATCTTTCCAATTACGTAGACCTCCTCCTCAAGGGGCCGCTCATCAAGTGGCTCAGCCTTTCTTTACGTCCTTTTTGCCCGTTACTTTCTTATCTTTTGTCTGGGCTGAGTGCAGAACGCCTGCTTCTTTCAGGGCGTTTTTAAGGAGCGCTATCTCTTGTGTAAGGACCTTGTTCTTGTCATGGAAGATGGAAATTACCACGGAAAAATGCAGTATTATCAGCATGATGAAGAGAAAGGCCACAAGAAAAAGAAGAGAAGGGGCGTAAGAAACGCCAAGCCATCCCGCGATAGTATCGAGGAGATGTTTTCTGATGGCCAGCACGAGTATGGCGAGGGCCGAGGCAAGCCAGAGTACGGAGTACTTTTCTTTTAAGAGCCCCCTTCGGACAAAGTCCACTACAAAGGCGAAGAGGACAAGGGCCCCGGCTATGGCGAGTATCTGATAGAGGTACATCTGCTCACTCCACTAAAATAAAAAGCGGGCTAATCCAGTTTTTTCATAAGGTCCACAAATATGGCGAGTATTACCTTTACCATGTAATAAATACTCTTGAGGGGGGTGATGGATGAGCGTCCTCCCTGCCTCTTTTTCATCATTACAGGAGTTTCTACTATGCGAAAGCCTTTTTTGTGCAAGAGGATCAGTGCCTCTACCTCGGGGTAATCATCGGGGTAATGGCCGCTGAAGAACTCTATGCACCTTCTTCCCGATGCCCTGAAACCAGAGGTCGTGTCAGTCACCTTTTCGCCTATTATGATAGAGACGAGACGAGAGAAGATGGCGATGCCGGCGCCCCTTGCCATGGATGGCCGGTACCCGTTTTTGTCCATAAACCGTGAGCCCACGACGATGTCGGCCCCGCTCTCCTGCAGGGTTTCGACAAGGTCCGTCACCTGTTCGGCAGGGTGCTGTCCATCGCCGTCTACCTGTACGGCGATATCAAAGCCCTTTATCATGGCGTATTTAAAGCCCGTCTGCATAGTGGCGCCTATGCCCATGTTAAAGGGGTGAGAGAGTACGGTAACGCCTTCGGCCTCGGCTATACCGGCCGTGCGGTCTGCCGAGCCGTCGTTCACCACAACGATATGGGGCGCATTTTGATGGGCCCTTATGGCGGTAATGACCTCTTTAATATTGGCCTCTTCATTAAAGGCCGGTATTATTATAAGGATTTTTGGTTTTGAGATTTTCATGGCCCGCTCTTTTTCTGAAGGGCGTCTGAAGAACAGCCCTAACTAACAAGGCAGGGTCCCTGAACCGGGAAGTATGGTGCCGAAGGGGGGACTCGAACCCCCATGGGCGTAAGCCCACTAGA
>CAYYUX010000055.1:0-11285 GCA_964474975.1 uncultured Thermodesulfobacteriota bacterium | reverse complement strand
TGAAAAACTTCTTCAGCGCCTCCCGTGAGAACATGATATGCCCTATCCCCGGTTATGCCCGGCTCTTACGAAAATTAGGATCCAATTTCGGCGAAGACCCCGCCGGTTCCGTAAGATTCTTTAACAGCCAGGAGTACCGCGACCTTCAGGTCTACTTCAACCTTGTCTGGATTGACCCTACACTCATCGAGGCCGACCCCTTTTTGAAGGGGCTATATAAAAAGGGCGGCAATTATACTGAAGAAGAAAAACAGGGCCTCCTTGAGAGACAGATTAAACTCGCTGGAAGTGTCCTTCCTCTATACAGGGAGTTCATGGAAAGGGGAATAATCGAAGTTTCCACGACGCCCTATTATCACCCCATCATGCCGCTTCTCTTTAAGAGCGATTCCGCAAGAGAGGCCATAGCTGATATCCTCCTTCCCAAGACACCTCTGGCCTACCCCGAGGACGTAAGGGTACAGTTAAGACGCGCAGTGGATCTATACGGCGATGTCTTCGGACGAGCGCCCCGGGGGCTATGGCCATCCGAGGGCTCGGTGAGCATGGACATCGTCCCCCTTATTAGAGAAGCCGGCTTCAGCTGGGCCGCCACCGATGAGGAGATACTTACAAATTCCATCAAGCGTCCCTTCAGGCGTAATGAATACGGTCACCCCGTTGATAATTTTCTCTATCAGCCATGGTCGGTGCGCTCCGGGGACGCAGAGCTCTCTCTTATCTTCCGTGACCACGTCCTCTCGGATTTAATCGGTTTTGATTACAGTAAATCCGATCCCGAGGCCGCGGCCAACGACTTTATCAACAGGCTCGGTCACATATACAACCATACAGACGACCGTGAGAACCGCCTCGTAAGCGTTATCCTTGACGGCGAAAACGCCTGGGAAGGCTATGCTAACGACGGCCGCGATTTTCTCGAAGCCCTTTACTCGCGGCTCAGCGAAGACACTCGATTCCGATCTGTCACGGTAAGTGAGTTCTTTGATAAAAAACCGCATGAGGGCCGCATCGAGAGGCTCTTTGCCGGTTCATGGATTAGCCATAACTTCAGGGTATGGATAGGACATGAAGAAGATAATACAGCATGGGATATACTGAGTGAGGCAAGGCGCAGGCTCGTTGAGAGGCAGGAAGCGCTCAAGACCGAAGAAAATGGCGAGCAGAGGCTCAAAGAGGCATGGGAAGAGGTCTATACCGCCGAGGGTTCTGACTGGTTCTGGTGGTTCGGCGACGACCACAGCTCTGCCAATGACGAATACTTTGATGCACTCTTTAGAAAACATATTAAACGCATATACTACCTTATCGGCCTTGAGGCCCCATCTGCCCTCGACGTGCCTGTAATGAAGTCCGAGAGGGTGATTATACCGGCTTCTCAGCCACGGGCCTACATAAACCCCGTCATCGACGGGATGATTACCGATTATTACGAATGGATATCCTCTGGTCTTATATCCAATACATTTTTAGGTTCATCCATGCACAGAGAGTCATTTACAGATGTCCTCCTTGATGACATCGTATATGGTTTTTCAGCGGAAGAGCTCTTTTTCCGTTTTGATTATTTGAATTCCGGGAAACCTTACAAAAAACCATGGACCCTTTCAATCCATTTTGTCTCTCCAATGGATATAAAAATAAAGGGTGAGATTAACCAATCACAGTCTCTGGCCGCCATATATACTCGAGGCGAGAATAACAATGAGTGGGTAAAAGACGGCGCACTTTTGAGGATAGCCTCAGGCAAGGTCGTGGAGATGGCCATACCCTTCAAGACCATCGGCGCGAAACGCGGCGAATCGATTAAATTTTTTATGCAGATAGACTCCGAGGACTTCGGCGCCGAGAGATGGCCGGCCAGAGGGCTTCTCTTAATAGAGGCCCCCGGTGAAGAGTTCGAGGAAGAACGCTGGCTTGTCTGAAAGATATGACACTTAAAAAAAAATCCGGCGCCAATATCACCCCGGCAATGCGTCAGTACCTTGAGATAAAGGAAAGGCTCGGCGACGCCATTGTCTTTTTCAGGATGGGTGACTTTTACGAGATGTTCTATGAGGATGCAGTAACGGCCTCAAAGGTCCTCGGCATAGCCCTTACCTCCAGAGACCGCGCAAAACAAATTCCCATGTGCGGTTTCCCCCACCACGCCTCTTCGGCTTATATAAAAAAATTAATACTTAATGGATTCAAGGTCGCTGTCTGCGAGCAGGTAGAAGAGAGCGGCGAGGCAAAGGGACCGCTTCGCCGGGAGGTCGTAAGGGTAATAACCCCCGGTACGGCCCTTGAGGACGACCTCCTTGAGCCGGCCAATAATAATTTTATTGCCTCCATTAACCTCGCCGGGGGGCTTTATGGCCTGTCCTGCATGGACCTCTCCACGGGAGAGTTCATGGTTACGGAGATTAAAGACATTGACGGGCTTATTGACGAGCTCATGCGCCTGAGCCCCCTTGAGGTACTTGTCTCTGAAGAGAGCGGTAGCGGGGCCGCCCTACAGGGGTTATCCATCAGAAAAATAAGCGCCCTTCATGCAGGGGACTTTGGTCTCGCACTGAACGTGGACAGGCTTTGCTCGCACTTTAATGTATCGGGCCTTGAGGGTTTCGGATGTGAGAATCTTAAGGCAGGTATCGGCGCCGCGGGAGCGCTTCTCCATTATATAAAGGACTCACAGAGGTCGGAGCTTCCTCATATCCGAAAGCTCACGCCTTACCTTACAGGCGATTATATGCTACTTGACCGCTCTACATGGAGAAACCTTGAGCTTACGGAAAATAACCGGGGCGGCTCCTCAGGCACACTGCTCTCCATCCTTGACAAGACGGCTACGGCCATGGGCGCGAGGCTCCTTCGAAAATGGATGGCGCGGCCCCTCTTGGATATTGCTTCCATAAAAGCGCGGCATAATGCCGTGGATGAACTCCTCATTGATACGACGGCCCGTGAAGCCTTATCGGTGCTATTAAAAGACGTATATGATCTCCAGAGGCTCTCTACAAGGGTCTCCATGGGCCGCGCCGCTCCGCGCGACCTGATCGCCCTGAAAGACTCCCTCAAAAAGATTTCTCATATCAAAGAGGCCCTCGCCAAACTCAACTCGCCCCTCCTTTATGATAAAGGCACGGGTATGGATACCGTGGCCGAGGCCGTGGAACTTATCGAAGAAAGCATCAAAGACAGGCCGCCTTTGACCATTAAGGACGGCGGTGTCATAAAAGACGGATTTAAGAGCGAGCTGGACGAGTTACGTAAGATTGGTGCCGGCGGGAAAGACCGGATAGCCGCCCTTGAGAGTGATGAGAGGAAAAAAACAGGCATCCATACCCTGAAGGTGGGCTACAACAGGGTCTTTGGTTATTATATCGAGGTTACACGCGCCAATCTCGGGCTTGTCCCTCCCGGATATACAAGAAAGCAGACCCTTGTGAACGCAGAGCGCTTTATCACCGAAGACCTTAAGCTATGGGAAGGCCGTATCCTTGGCGCCGAGGACCGTGCCCTTGAACTTGAGGCAATGCTCTACAAAGAGGTCATGGAAGGACTTCGCCCCTTGATGTCCCGTGTAAGAGAGACGGCAGGGCACGTAGCCGAGCTCGACGTGGTGATATCATTTTGCCTTTCAGCCGTCAAATACAACTATACCAAACCCCTTATGACAGACGGCTCGCTTATACGTATCGAGGGCGGCAGGCACCCTGTGGTAGAGGTCTCGGCAAGTGAGGGCTTTGTCTCGAATGACCTCTCTCTCGACTCAGCCGACGATGCCATTATTATCCTGACAGGCCCCAATATGGCCGGTAAATCCACATTTTTACGTCAAAACGCCCTTATCGTATATATGGCTCAGCTTGGTTCCTTTGTCCCCGCCCATGAGGCGGAGTTGGCCCTTGTGGACAGGATATTCACAAGGATAGGCGCCTCTGATAATCTCCGGCAGGGGCAGTCAACCTTCATGGTGGAGATGAACGAGACGGCGAATATACTCAATAACGCCACATCGAAGAGCCTTGTAATTCTTGACGAGATAGGACGCGGCACCTCTACCTTTGACGGGCTAAGCATCGCCTGGGCCGTCGTGGAGTATCTCCACGACCACTTTAAAGCCCCGCCGAAGACCCTCTTTGCCACTCATTACTTTGAGTTAACCGACCTTTCCTTGACAAAACAAGGCGTTAAAAATTATAATATGGCTGTAAAAGAGTGGGAAGGCTCAATAATATTCCTCAGAAAAGTCCTCCCCGGCCAGTCGGCCAGCAGTTATGGTATTCATGTCGCGGCCCTTGCCGGAATTCCCGCCGAAGTCCTCACACGGGCCCGGCAGGTACTTAAAAACCTTGAGAGCGCCGAGTTGACAGAGCGCGGCCTCCCAAGGCTCGCCAGCCACGTGGGCAATATCGCGCAGGTGGGCAGTGACAGGGGGCTGGGTGATATTGGGCATTCTGAGTGTACGAGAATGAGAGGCAATACAGGGCAGGGGAGCGGGCATGGAGAAAACCCCCGGCGTCTCGAAGCCGGGGCCAACTTGCTTGGCCCGAGAGACAGCCTGAGAGAAGAGATACGCTCCATAAATCTCGATTCCACAACGCCTATTGAGGCATTAAACCTTCTCCATAAATTAAAAGAGAAAATACTCGATACCTGATGCAGTTAACCCCAACAAAAAACCTATGTAATCACCGCATTCTCCTCTTTATCATATTTCTTATACTTATTATTCCGGCTGTATCCCTTGCCGCACCGCGCGCCGCCGTAACCGCTATCAGGCACTGGTCCAACCCTGATTACACGCGCGTAGTCATTGATCTCACAAAAAAATCCGCCTTTAAATACCGCTTGCTGAGAAAAGACCCTTCCATAAAACAGCCGCGAAGGTTTTTTATTGATATAGATAAAAGTACTCTTTCGCCATCTCTTGACCATGATATACCTATAAACGACGGCCTTCTTTTAAGGGTGCGTTCCGGTCAGCACAGCGCGGAGTCCGCGCGCATAGTCATAGACCTTGAATCAATCGACAGCTACAAAGTCTTTTCATTGAATAACCCCTTTCGTATAATCATTGATATAAACGGTTCTCATAGGGCCGCGGCGCGTCCATCTGCTTTGGCGGCAAAAAAAGTCAAAATTTTGCCTGCAAAACCCTATAAGAGGCATGCTAAATCAAAGAGAAAAAGACTTCTTATAGTGGTGGACGCAGGTCACGGGGGAAAAGACCCCGGGGCAATAGGACACAGGGGGCTTAAAGAAAAGGACGTAACCCTTAAACTTGCACGGCTTGTGGCTAATGACCTTGCTAAAGGGCTTGACTCAAAGGTAATTCTGACAAGAAAGAGGGACGTCTTCGTGGCCCTTGAGGAGAGAACCGCCATAGCCAACAGCAGGCGCGCCGACCTCTTTATATCCATACACATAAATTCCAGCAGGAGAAGAAGCGCCACGGGCTTCGAGACATATATATTAAACCTCAGCACCAGCGAAGAGAGCAGACGCCTCGCGGCTCGCGAGAACTCCACTACAAGGCGCGGCATCGGAGACCTGGAGTTTATATTGAGGGACCTCATAAAGACAGCCAAGACCAACGACTCCGTGCGTCTCGCCTCATCTGTGCAGGGAAGGCTCGTAGGCAGGCTTAGAAAAAAATACTCAAGAATAAAGGGCAACGGCGTGAAAGGAGCGCCTTTTTATGTCCTTGTAGGCACACGTATGCCAAGCGTCCTTGTAGAGGTGTCCTTTATCAGCAATGCCAGGGAGGAAAAACGTCTACGTAGCCGTAAATACCTTAAAGATGTTGCAGAGGGAATCTCTTCAGGCGTTATTGATTACGTACATGGCTCATCGAAAACATAAGGGTTTTCATTACATGTCTCATAATAAAAATCTTGCGCGCCTTATGGAGGCAGATGAAAAGGACCTCGTAGGCGCCGTAAAGGTATATCTTGAAGATAGCCGCATCGGGCTCAGGGAATTACACAGGAAGAGCCGCGGCGGTGTGCCTGTATGCGCGGCATACACTGCCATCATAGATGATATGCTGAAGGTCATCTATGGTATAAAGGAAAAAAGCCTTGGTTTTAACTCCCATGCCGCCCTTGTAGCCATCGGCGGTTATGGCAGGGGTGAGCTGAACATACGCTCTGATATTGACCTTCTCCTTATGCACAGAGGAGCTGTAACTCCTGCTCTCAAGGAGTTTACCGAGGCCATCCTCTATGTCCTCTATGACACGGGGCTTGACCTTGGTTTTGTAATGAGAACGCCTGAAGAGTGTGTGGACCTCGCCAGGGGTGACCTCAACACCTTGACCTCACTACTTGAGACAAGGTTTCTTATCGGTCACGCGGCCACTCATAAGGAACTTCTTCGGCAGATTAAGACAAAACTCTTTACAAAAAAACGCGTAAATAAATTTATAGACGAAAAAATAGAAGAATCGGAGATGAGATACGCCAAATACGGCGGCTCTGTATTTATCCTCGAGCCAAACATTAAAGAAGGCGAGGGCGGTCTTCGAGACCTCCATACGGCAAGATGGATACTCATGGCCAGGGACGGAATACAGGACAAGCCTTTTTCCATGAGCCTGGTCTCTAAAAGGGATAAAGAGGCCCTTGAGAGGGGGCTTGCCTTTTTATTGTGGATAAGAAATGAGCTTCACTTCAACTCATCGAGAAAGACGGATCAGCTTACCTTTGACGAGCAGGTGAGAATAGCCCGGGAGCTGGGCTTCAGGGATACCCCGAAGGCCCTTGCCGTCGAGTCCTTTATGCTTGAATATTACGCCCATACCTCTGAGATTCATAACGCCTACGAGCTTATCGTCTCAAGACGCCAGTACGAGTGTCGAAAAAAAGCACCTCTCTGGCCAAGACGTAAAAAGAGGCTTGATGACTCATTCTATGTATTAAGGGGCTGGCTCACCCTTTACGAAAACCGGCCTCTCAGCCCCGAAATTCTGACAAAGGCCTATGAGTACATTGCGCTTCATAATCTTGACCTTGACCAGCGTACAAAAGATATATTTATCTCCTACATACACTCCCTTGAAGATTTTCCCATATCCAGAGAAACGGCAGAGAGCTTTTTCGCTATTCTTCGCGCAGAGGCGCCTTATAAGGCCCTTTCAGCCATGCATTCCATAGGTCTTCTTGATAAACTCATACCCGAGTTCCGGGACATAAGACACAGGGTTCAGCACGACCTCTACCATATATACACTGTGGATATACACTCGCTCTTTGCCGTAAGAGAGCTTGGACACCTTGGAGATAAGTATAAAGACGAACTGCCGCTCTTATCGTCTATATACAATAACCTCCATGACCGTGCGCCGATTATACTCGCCGTACTGCTACATGACATAGGAAAGTCCGTGGGCAAGGGGCATGCCGAGGCGGGCTCCTGCATGGCTGGAAAAATTACAGAGAGGCTTCACGGGGGACCGGAGTTAAAAGAACTTATTGAATTCCTCGTGAAGAATCACCTGCAGATAGCCAATACAGCCCTTTACAGGGACATGCATTCCAGACAACTTATCATTGATTTTGCGCGTATAGTAGGCACCCGTGAGAGGCTTGACGCCTTATATCTACTTACATTCGCCGATGTGAAGGCCGTTGGCCCCGATGTATGGTCCAAATGGAAAGGCGTGCTTTTCGACGAGCTGTATATTAAAGTCGGCGATGTCATTGATACAGGGGCCTTTGAGCTTGAGAAAGCGGAAGAGATAGTCTTAAGGAAAAAAGCGGATGTAAGGGGGCTGTTAGCCCAAAACCCGGCCATGGAGGGTGGTGGTTCAACAGGGGCAGGGGCCTTTCTTGAACTCCTCCCGGACAGGTATTTTCTTGCCAATGAAGGTCCTGTCATATTGGAGCATCTGAAGGCGCTCATGGGCTATGATTTAAAAATGTCTCATATTATGCGCGTAATTCAAGATAGTAAAGGCGCTTATACCTGCCTTATAATCTGCACCCTTGACAGGCAGGGCCTCTTTGCCATGTTGTCAGGGGTGATGGCGGCGAATAATATTGAGATACTCGGCGCTCAGATAACAACACTTAAAAACGGACTCGTCCTCGATATTCTCCAGGTAGTTAATGCGAGGGGCCGGCCTGTGAGTGAACAGACAATACTTAAAAAAATTGATAAAGGGCTTGGCGAGGTTATAAGCGGCTCGGTAAAGATAGGCAAATTATTCCGCAGAAGGTCCTCCATACTTGATAAAAAATCCAAAACACCCGTAATAACACGTATAAATATAGATAACACCATCTCAGACTCCATGAGTATTATTGATATACATACGGAAAATAAGCTCGGTCTGCTTTTTGATATAACAAAGGCCCTCGCTGAACTCGGGCTGTATATCAACATAGCGAGAATCTCCACCAAAGGCTCCGAGGCCACGGATATCTTTTATGTAAAGGATATTTTCGGCCAGAAGGTCTACGGTGAAGAAAAACTTGAAAAAATAAGGCGAACCATCTATGAGAGCATTATGGGAAAAAGCGGAGATAAAGAAAAAAAGCAAAAGGCCGTAAAAGATGGTGTCCTCCATGACAAGTGATGTCCCTGCCCATAAAAACCCCGCAGATAGCGCGGTTGAGGAGTATCTTGATTATATACTCATGGAGAGGGGGCTTAGCAGAAATACCTTAACGGCATATTCCCATGATATCAATGAGTTTCGCTTCTTTATTAATAAACAGAATAAAGATATCGTAAACGTCGGAGCAGATGATATTTCAGCGTTTCTGCTCTTTTTACGCTCAGCAGGCCGCTCTGTGCGCACATACACAAGAGCGCTGATAGCGCTTCGCGGTATGTACAAGTTTTTTTTAAAAGAGGGTTTGATTAAGGAATCTCCCACCTCCCTTGTGGATATACCGTCCTTCAAGAGCGGTCTGCCTGAAGTCTTAAGCCTTGACGAGGTTGAGAGGCTCCTTAAGGCCCGGGACGGCTCAACGGCGCTATCGATTAGGGATAGGGCAATGCTTGAGACCCTTTACGCCACAGGGCTACGAGTTACAGAGCTTGTACGGCTGAGGCTCAATGACGTAAGTCTGCAAAAGGGCTTTTTGATCACCATGGGCAAGGGCTCAAAGCAGAGAGCCGTACCCATAGGAGGCGAGGCAATGGTCTGGCTGAAGAGATATATGGAAGAGGCCCGTCCATTGCTTTTGAAAAAACACAACTCTGTTTTCCTCTTTCTGTCAATTCGAGGCCGAGTCATGACGCGGCAGAACTTCTGGGATATTATAAAAAAAACAGCCCTCATCGCCGGCATTGATAGGAACAGGATAAAGCCTCATGCCCTCAGGCACAGCTTTGCCACGCATCTCATAGAGGGTGGAGCAGACCTGCGGAGCGTGCAGTCCATGCTTGGTCACGCAGATATATCCACAACACAGATATATACCCATGTGACTACGGGCCGCCTTAAAAAAATTCACAAGAAAGGCCATCCGAGAGGATAGGGGCCCTTTCCTTTAAGCCTCGCCGGATGCTATTTGACATAATATCCATTATGCGACAATAGTGATTTGCGCCTATATAAGCCCATAATGCGTACAGGTGATAAAGGGCTGTTTTTTTAGATGGTTGCGGTGTTATGTCGCAGGTATAGAAAAGGATGCACTTAGGCTTACAGCTTCTCTCTCAGGCTCCTTCGACGAGTTATAAGCATGGGGCGGAGTTTTACATGACGGAGATGTTTTGGTCTTCTGCGTTCAGCGCTACTCTACGATAACGTTCGTTATGGTCTTGGTCACGTATTTTGTGGACTGCATCTTTGACATCACAACATCGCCGAGTATCTGAAAATTAGAGGCCGTAACAATTGCGATAAGGTCGTAGGGTCCTGTTACCATCTTCACCATTTTAACACCTGCTATCTTTGAGAGCCGCGCCTCAACCTCCCGTGATTTGGCATGTTCGCACTCGATAAAGACAAAGGCTTCCACTGCCATTAGAATACCCTCCCTCTTTAATATGATAAGAAGTTGTATTAGCTTTGTCGTATAAGCACAAGTAAAATAAAGAAAAAAAATATAAATTAGCTATTGCCTCCAAGGCCTTCGCATACCTAAAGAATAGCACAGATTTAATATCTGGCAATGATTATTTTATTGTCAGCAGTGATAATGTATTTTGGGGAATATCAGGTCTCGCTGAAGAGTCTTTTCAGATTTTCAAGAGGATCGCTTCTTGAGGGCATGTTGAGACTTGCACTGCGCTTGAATTCAAAATACTCGCAGAAGTTGGCCTTTTCCTTATCGCATACCATCTCTGCCATAGGTTCGGAGCATTGGTTATGTGAGCCGGAATCGAAAAATCTGCAGTTAACACATGCCTTCAGGTCATTTCCGCAGTAGGGACAGGCCTCATGTCTGGACGGTTTTGCCTTTACAATAAGCCTCTTTTTACAATGAAAACAAAGTTTCACTATATTTCCCTTGTTATGTTTAGAGGTGCTTCCGTCTATGTGGGCAGTGTATTAAAAATAATATTAAAGGATGATTAGAATTTTCTCGAGCTTGCCTCCATGGCGAATATGAATTGTGAATTACTATGGATGTAAGCGTGAATTTAAGTATTTGGAACTGCGAAGATTCTTGTTAAATATTTAATTCTATGTTAATTTATTCAAGAAAACATCAAAAAAATATTTGAGGAGCAATTTTTATAATGGGTAAGGCATCGAGAAAAAAGAAAGGGCATTATGATGACGTCGAAGGCGACGTAGACAACCAGAATAAAACCGCCCAAAAAAAAGGCAGAACCCTTCATTGCTATAAATGCGCCAAGGAAGTATCTGAGTTCGAATCATCCTGTCCGCACTGCGGGGCTAAACCGCCGAAAGTGAATCCCGCCGTGCTCGCAAGGGTTCTGCTCGGGATAGTTTTAGCTATTATTATTTATATATATTTAATGTAACTCATTGTTTTTGTTTACTTTTTATTGCTCCTTACCTTTTCAAGTATCCATGCGAGGCGATTAAATAATACAGGAACAAAGAGGATGCAAAAGGCGACAAAAACACTTAGGATTTGTCCTGACCCGAGTCCACCTCTTGAATCAAGCGACTTTAAGATGAAGTAAAAGAAAAAGATTATGGCAGGAAAGGCCACAATGAAGGAGAATATCCTCAAAAATTTTATCACACCCTCCCCTCCTCTATATTGCCAACGCTCACCGCTCTGTTCATTGTTGCCTTTATAAAATTCGATTCTTGCAGGGGCCTTTACTCCGCCCCCCCCTGTTAATCCGTTACACTCACCCGCCCT
>CAYYUX010000054.1:0-11289 GCA_964474975.1 uncultured Thermodesulfobacteriota bacterium | reverse complement strand
GAACTATCGATGAGTATACTC
Organism: uncultured Thermodesulfobacteriota bacterium; assembly: GCA_964474975.1. Classification (GTDB taxonomy): domain Bacteria; phylum Desulfobacterota; class GWC2-55-46; order GWC2-55-46; family JADFVP01; genus JAJRZX01. Next base: position 11,268 of record CAYYUX010000054.1, on the reverse strand, counting down.
ATAAAGACTCCGTTCTATGTTTGTTAAAATTAGTTGTCTTCGAGTCCGGTTATCGCGCGGCCTCAACTGCCTTTTTTGCCGCCTCGTCCATATGCTCGGCTGTGATTATGTCTATGCCTGACTCGGCAAGTATCTCGCGGCCCCTTTCTACGTTTGTTCCCTGAAGCCTTACGATAAGGGGTACCGTTAGTTTTACTTCTTTTGCCGCGGCGACGATGCCCTCGGCAATTATGTCACAGCGCATGATGCCGCCGAAGATATTTACAAGGATGGCCTTTACACGAGGGTCGGCCATGAGTATCTTAAAGGCCGCCGTGACCTGTTCTTCCTGCGCGCCGCCGCCTACATCAAGAAAGTTGGCGGGGTTTCCGCCGTAGAGTTTTATGATGTCCATAGTGGCCATGGCAAGGCCCGCGCCGTTGACCATGCACCCTATATGGCCGTCAAGGGAGACGTAGTTGAGGTCGTATCTTGATGCCTCTACCTCGCCGGGGTCTTCCTCGTCAAGGTCGCGAAGCTCCTCGATGTCTTTATGACGAAAGAGAGCGCTGTCGTCAAAGCCGAGTTTTGCGTCAAGGGCGATAAGATTGCCGTCTCCTGTGAGGACAAGGGGGTTTATCTCCAGCATGGAGCAGTCGGAGCCTGTAAAGGCGTTGTAGAGCCCGGAGAGGAGCTTGACGAATTTATTTATGGATGGTTTTTCAAGGCCGAGGGCAAAGGCGAGCTTTCTGCCCTGAAAGGGTATAAGCCCTGTTGCCGGATCGATGAACTCCTTGAAGATTTTTTCAGGGCTCTTTGCGGCTACTTCTTCTATTTCCATACCGCCCTCAGGCGAGGCCATGATGGCTATTCTTTCCGAGCCCCTGTCTACAACGATGCCGAGGTAGAACTCGCTTTTAATGTCACAGCCCTCTTCGACAAGGACCTTGCGGACCTCTTTGCCCTCTGGTCCTGTCTGATGGGTAACAAGAACTTTGCCGATTATTTCTTTTGCGTTGGCCAGTACCTCGTCAGTAGAGCGCGCGAGTTTAACACCCCCGGCTTTACCGCGTCCGCCGGCGTGTATCTGCGCCTTTACGACACATACGGCCCCGGGCTCGCAGAGGAAATCTTTACTCACCTCAACGGCTTCTGCCGGGGTGAAGGCGATTTTACCTTCCGGCACCGGCACACCGTAGCTCCGCAAGACTTCTTTTGCCTGATATTCGTGAATATTCATGTATAGGTCCCCTTTCTCTGTTGGTTACGGAGTTGCCTGAATTCTTCGCGGATATATATTTTAATCAAGACGCCTTTTCGCCACATGCTCCGGGGTATAATCGGGAAGAAGCATGGGGCCTGTTCCCGGGCGGCTTAGGCCCGCGTCTTTAAGTTCTTTAGAGAAGTCTTTTACATGTTTCAGTGAGACCTTTTTAGGTGGTTTGCAACAGCTCGAATACTCGGAGGCGTTAAGCCCGGCCCTTCTTCCGAATACAAGGATATCGAGGAGGGAGTTGCCCATGAGACGATTCCTCCCGTGTACACCTCCTGCGACTTCTCCTGATGCGTAGAGGCCTTTTATAGTGGTCTCTGACTTATCGTTTATAAGGAGGCCACCGTTCTGGTAATGAAGCGTGGGGTATACAAGCATGGGGAGTTTGGTTATGTCGATATTATAGCGTCTGAACTGAATAAACTTTGCCGGCAGTTCTTTTCTAACTGTGCCTTCGCCGTGGAGCAAGTCTATCATAGGCGAATCGAGCCATACGCCGTACCTGCCCGTGGGCGTAAGCACGCCCTTGCACTCGTCGAGGCACTCTCTTATTATGCAAGATGATTCAACGTCTCTGGGCTCTAATGGAAAGCAGAACTGCTCGCCTTCTACATTAAGGAGCTGTGCGCCGAGGCCGCGGACTTTTTCCGTAATAAGGAGCCCTACGTTCTGCTCCGGGAATACGGCCCCTGTAGGGTGGTACTGCGTAGAGTCCATGTCCTGCAACTTTGCCCCTGCGCGATAGGCCATGACAACGCCGTCGGCGGTGGCACCGTAGTGATTGGTCGTGGGAAAACCCTGTATATGGAGGCGGCCGAAGCCTCCCGTGGCGATAATGACGGACTTTGCACGCACTACGTAATATTCTTCTGTCTCCATATTGAATAAGACGGCGCCGCCGCAGACGCCCTTATCGTCGATGAGTAGCTCTACGGCAGGGGTGAATTCAAGGACCTTGATAGAGGTCGTACGGTTACGGGCCTCGTCACGAAGGACGCGCATTATCTCGGCGCCTGTCATATCGCCGGAGGAGTGCATTCTTTTTCTGGAGGTTCCGCCGCCGTGGCGTACCCTCATTCTGCCGTCGGGGTGTTTGTCGAACATCATGCCGAGGTCTTCGAGCCAGTGTATGATAAGGGGTGCGTCATTGGCCATGGCCGCAACAAGGCCGGTCTGGTTTGAAAAATGCCCTCCGCCTATGACATCGAGGTAGTGGTAATATGGCGAGTCGCACTCCTGGTCGGCGGCTTGAATGCCGCCCTCGGCCATGACTGTATTGGAGTCGCCGTGGCGAAGCTTTGTGGAGACAATGACGCTTTGTCCCTTTTCCGAGGCAGTAAGGGCCGCGGCTGTTCCGGCGCCTCCGCCGCCTATAACAAGGACGTCAGTCTCGTAATCGGGCTTCGAGAAGGTGAGGCGGGCAGTGCCAAGCCTGCTCTTCGACTCTATTACAGCGGCAAGCTCCTCGGGGAGGACATTGCCTTTATTCGGGCCAACCACAAGGGCTCTTCGGCCATCGGCCTTGTAGTCGGGGTGGTATAGTTCGAGGCGTTTGGCCCTATCCTCCAGGGTCAGGGCGGGGAAGTGTTCACCCTTTCGGGCCACTGCCACACGCGTGGCCCTTGTGGCCTCCACCTTTTTTATCTGTTCCATAAGTTCAGGCGTATATCCGCTCATTTTTGCTCCCTCTTGCTATCATATTCCGTGGCAAATTCCATTAAAGGTGAGTCTCGTCCTTCGGCATCCATGCGCCGGCCTCACTCATATCGGGCTCACGCTCTCTCTCTACATACAGTTTTTTTACGGCCTCTTCTTCCATCCCGGCAAGAGAGGCGAGCATGCCGTTGTATTTGCCGCTATTTATCTCTTCTACACGTTTGCCGAGGTGCTCGGCCTTTGGCATAATCTCGCGGCCGTAGAGCCTTCTTACGAACATGGCGGCGGTAAACTGAGATATCTGCGCCGGACACCTTGATGCGCATAGACCGCATAGCACGCAGTCGAAGGATTTAAGGGCCGCGCCTTTCAGGTCGCCTCTTTTCATAAGGGCGATGTAATCCATGACATCAATGTCCATGGGGCATGTCCTTGTGCATGTGCCGCATCCAACGCACTTAAAGACCTCGGGGTAGAGAGCCCTTAATACTTCATGAGGCGTGCCTTCCAAGGCGTTAAGGTCGTAATCAGGTCGGTTCGAGGGGAAGAAGGGCAACTGCATTATTATCATGCCCTCTGTGGCCACGGTCTGGCAGGCAAGGCCAGTCCGTAAGCGGTAATCACCTACAAAACGATAGAAGGTGGCGCAGGCCCCGCATATACCGCCCCTGCAACCGCATCCGCGCGTGTATTTGTAGCCCGAGTACTCGATGGCCTTCATGATGGTAAGGGTCTCGGGAATCATGTACTCACGGCCCATAATATAAATGGGTATCATCTTCGCGCCCTTCGGAGGAATGGTGCGGTCTCCTGTGGCGGCCGGCTTTATCTTAGTCATAATTAATCTCCAAATTCTTTGTCCCCCAGAGGGGCCATAATATATAGATGAATTCTAAAATAATGTTTTCTTCATACGTTAGAAGTCGTAATACATCTTTTTTATATCAGCCGCCGTGTATACGGGGCCTTCCTTGCATATGTATATGTCTCCAACGTTGCATCTGCCGCATTTACCTACGCCGCACTTCATCTTGTTCTCAAGGGTGGTGTAGACCTTATCATCAGAGAACCCCAGACTTTCAAGTACGGAGAGGGAGAATTTTATCATAATTGGCGGTCCGCATAAGACGGCAACGGAGTTCTTGGCCGATGGCCTCGCCTTTTCAAGTATCATTGGGACAAAACCTACCTCGCCCTTCCAATCAGGCGTCTCTCCTCCGGGGTCTACTGTCTGATAGAGGCTTACGTCGTCTCTGTCGGCCCAGTGAGAGAGTTCGTTTTTATAAACGAGGTCTTCGACGCACCGTGAGCCGTAGACTATGGTGATATTGCCAAAATATTCCCGTCTATCGAGGCAGTTAAGGATAACGGAGCGCACGGGCGGCAGACCTATGCCTCCGGCGATGAACACGAGGTCCTTGCCTTTCCACTCATCAATGGGAAAGTGGTTGCCGAAGGGGCCGCGAAAGCCCATTGTATCGCCTATGGAGAGGTCGAATAGCCCTCCTGTGACGCGCCCTGTTTTTCTGAAGGTGCATTGAATATAGCCCTTTCTTGTAGGGGCGTTGGAGATGCAGAACGTAGACTCTCCTAGGCCAAAGGCCGAGAAGAGACCGAACTGGCCCGTCTTGAAGGTGAAAGAATCGCGTAGGGCCTTGTTCTTGAAGACAAGCCTGAAGCTTTTCACGTCAGGCGTCTCGTTATAGGCGTCTTCGATGGTTACAAGTTTTGGTAGATACAGGTTTTCCATTTTTTCCTATTCTGAAGATTGAGAAATTTCTTCCATGACTTCTGTTATATCAAGACGCACGGGGCAGACCCTTATGCATCTGCCGCATCCGACGCAGCCCGTGGTCTTGAACTTATGGGGGTAGTACCTGAATTTGCACATGAAGCGGTTTCGCCACCTTTTGAACTGCGTATCGCGGGGGTTGTGGCCGCTCGCGTGGGCAGTAAAATGGTCGAACTGGCAGGCGTCCCAGTTTTTTCGCCTCTCGCCGCCAAAGGCCGTACCCTCGTCTGTTATATCAAAGCAGTGGCATGTGGGACAGCTGAATGTACAGGCCCCGCACCCAAAGCATTTTCGCGTCATGCGGCTCCAGAGCTGGTTCTGATAATTGTCAGTGTCGGCGAGCCACGCGCCTATCTTTTCTGTATCAATGCCTTTTATGGGTTCAGGTAATTTTAAATCTATAAGGTCCGGGGCATCGCTCCTTTTTTGATGAAAGAGGGATTGATGGGCCTTTATAAAGGCCTTGCCTTTTTCTGTGACGGCCTTTGCCAGATACTCGTCATCAGTAGTCTCCCGTAGATATATGTCCGAGCCTGCCGTAGAGGCGGGAGAGAGATCTACGGTGGTGCAGAAGCACTCCGCGTCGATGGACGTGCAGCCGATGGTGATAACTGTGGTGCGGTCTTCGCGGCGCGTGTAGAACTCGTCATCATCGCCCCATGTAAATACGGACCTTAATGAGGCCAGGCTCGCCGCCTCGCAGGCGCGCGCGCCGAATACAACGACCTCGGCAGGGTCGAGCTCCGTGCCTTTAAGGTCTACGCCTTCTTTTGATACGGCAAAGGTGGCCACGACCTCTGTCTGAGGAAAGACCCAGCCCTTGTAGGTGTTGACGGGGATTATATAATCCTCTGTAAGGGGCTCGGCAGACTCAAGCTCTTTGTATACGACTCGGCCCGCCTCAACGGCCGGCGCTATAAAGACCGCTCCCGCGGCACGCACCGATTCGATTAGTCCGCCAAGCTCTGTTTTTTTAAGGTATCTCTCACCCATAATATATTCTCTTATTTTATAAAGTTTTCTTTATCATCGGGGCTGTAGACGATCATCGGGGGATGGAGTTTTTCGTCGTAGCCGGACTTAAAGTCAAATGCGTCTTTTACCGTAAGCACGAGTTTCTGGTTTACAAGGTTGAGCTTTATATTGGCCGGACAGGAGCGTTCGCACTCGCCGCAGAAGGTGCATCTGCCCGCAAGGTGCATGGCCCGGATAAGGTTCCATGCGATGTTGCCGCGCTGGTGGGCGCTCGTCTCTATCCACTGGGGGACGTTTTTTTCCGTAATACAGCGCTCGCAGTAGCAGAGCGAGCAGGCCTGACGGCAGGCATAGCACTTTATGCACCGCGAGAACTCTTCTTTCCAGAAACTCCAGCGCTCCGCAGGGCTTTTTGCGTCAAGCTCGGCAATCTTGTCAAAGACCATGCCCGTAGGCTCTTCAGGCGGGGTAAAGTCAACTTTATCGCCTATGACAAAGTCCGTCACATGGGGGTTACGAACATCGCAGTTATGGCACTTCACAGGCATTATCTCAGGTCTTAGCTCGCCATTCCAGAGGGGCTGTTTATATACAACGCCATTGCAGGTCATGCCGATGATAATAACGTCCTCTCTTTTAACCTGACCCTCGGCGATGAGGACGACGATGTTTTTTATATCACAGCCCTTGGCGATGATTGCGGGTTTGCCGAGCCTCAGGATATCCTTGTTTTTTCTCGTAAGGTATATGGAGAGGTTATTTACGCATAGGGGGTTAAAGACGAGGCGGTCTGCCTGTCCTGCCTCGGTAATGAAGGCAGGGGTGACGCGCGTCTTGCGCCTGTTCCACTCGTAGCCGATAATGACATTGGCCGCGCCTGTTGTAAGTAGCTCTTTTGCTTTTTCTCTAAGGGCTTTTTCCATTTTTTATATAAAATCCTTCAATTCGTCTTCAGATGCTTTATCCCTGCTTACAGGGCTCTTCTCAGCCGCTTCAGCCCTTTAGTTCTTTAAAGTCCATGAAGGGGCCGAGGGCCTTAATATCATTGGTGACGTTGTTTATAAGGTCCACCCATTTCAGGGCCTCAGAGGCCGATATCCACGAGAACTGAAGCCTGCGCATATCAATGCCCGTAAATTCCATGAGACTGCGAAAGGCTATCCAGCGCCTCTTTGCGTGATAGTTCCCTGCAGAGTAGTGGCAGTCCCCGGGGTGACACCCTGAGACCAAAACGCCGTCGGCGCCGTTCTCAAAGGCCTTTATGATAAATAATGGGTCAATCCGCCCTGTGCAGGGCAGTTTTATGATGCGCACATTGGGACGGTACTCCATACGGCTCGTACCGGCAAGGTCTGCTCCCGCGTAGGTACACCAGTTGCAGACAAAGGCCATTATCTTAGGCTCGAATTTTTTTGTTTCTTTTGTATCGTTTGTTTCTTCGCTCATCGCTTAGTTTCCAAATCTCTTTTTATAATTAAAGAAAGGCCGTAAGTTTGTGCCCCTGTTTTTACTGTTTTCACCTGCCCCTAATATCCATCTGCCCCTGATATCCATCTGTCCCTGATATCCATCTGTCCCTGATATCCATCTGCCCACCTTCCCAGTAGCCCACGTCACCAGTCGCCCACATCCCCAAAAAAACATTTGACCTTGAACGTCTATCTTATATTCGCCCGGCGGCCCGCTTTAGAAGGCGTTGATGGCGGCGAAGACCTGTTCGTCGGTGTAGCCCTTGAGGTCGATGGCCTTGCTTCTGCATGCGGCTACGCATGTACCGCAACCCGTGCAGACGCCGTCGTTTACATGGGCGAGTCTTCTTATGACGTTACCATCGCGGTCTTTTATATCGGTCTTTTCGATGGCCGAGTATGGGCAGGCCACTACGCAGTCCCAGCAGGCGTTACAGGTAAAGTCGTTTACTATTGCCGTAGTAGGGTCTTTTATCATCTCGTCGGCGGAAAAGAGGCCAAGGACTTTGCTTGCCGCGGCGCTTCCCTGCGCCACTGTCTCCGGTATATCCATTGGCCCCATGCAGGTGCCCGATAGGAATATGCCTGCGGTGACGGTCTCTACGGGTTTTAGCTTCGGGTGGTATTCGTTATAGAACTGGTATTTGTCATACCCTATGCCGAGTTTTTGCGCCAATGAGTCTGCGCCTTTTCTGGATACAAGGGCCGTGGCAAGGACAACCATATCGGCCTCTATCTCTACCTGAGAGCCGCTTAATGTGTCGGCGCCCTGCACTATAACCTTGCCGTCCTGCTCGTATACCCTTGAGACGCGGCCCCGTAGATACATGGCCCCTTCGTGCTCAATGGCCCCCCGGACAAACTCTTCGTAGCGTTTTCCGCCGGAGCGGATGTCCATGTAGAATACATAGGCCTGACCGTCATGGACCTTGTGCCTGTAGAGCATGGTGTGCTTTGCCGTGTACATACAGCAGATCTTTGAGCAGTAGCTGACGCCTTTTTTCTCGTCTCTTGAGCCGGCGCACTGGATGAAGACGATACTTTTGGGCTCCTTGCCGTCTGATGGGCGTAGAATGTCGCCGCCCGTAGGCCCGGAGCTTGATGCGAGACGCTCGAATTGAAGGCCGTTTATTACGTCTTTTATGCGTCCGTAGCCGTACTCGCCGAAGTGCTCGTTAGGCATGAGGCCGTAACCTGTGGCAACGACGATGGCCCCGACTTTTTCTTCAAGTATGGTGTCCTTCTGCTCGTAGTCAATGGCTTTGGGACCGCAGACCTTGGCGCAGACACCGCACTTACCTTTCTGAATCATGGCGCAGTTTGGCGCGTCGATAACGGGTATGTTGGGTACGGACTGCGGGAAGGGCGTGTACACGACTTTTCTTTTTGTAAGGCCGTGCTCGAACTCGCTGTCTACCTTAAAGGGGCATTTTGTCCAGCACTCGCCGCATCCTGTGCAGAGGTCTTCTTTTACATAACGGGCTTTTTTTCTGATGGTTACGGTAAAGTTGCCTATAAAACCATCGACCTTCTCTATCTCGGAATAGGTTAGAAGGGTTATCTTATCGTGTAGCTCCGCCTCGACCATCTTTGGCGTGAGTATGCACTGCGAGCAGTCCATGGTTGGAAATGTCTCAGAGAGTTTTGCCATGTTGCCGCCGATGGATGGCGTTTTTTCTACAAGGAGGACTTCACGTCCGCCGTCGGCGATATCAAGGGCCGCCTGAATTCCGGCGATGCCGCCGCCGATGACGAGGGCGCGTTTATTTACAGGAATCTTATTTGGTTTAAGGGGCTGATTTTTTTTAATCCTCTCAACGGTCATGCGCGTAAGTTCCGTACTCTTAAGCGTACCCGTCTCTTTTGTCTTATCGTGATGAACCCATGAGCATTGCTCGCGGATGTTGGTAATCTCGCACATGTAGGGGTTTAGCCCGGCGCTCTCGCATGCCCTTCTGAATGTTTTTTCGTGCATGTGAGGGCTACAGGCCGAGACGATCACCCCGTCAAGACGGTGTTTTTTTACGGCCTCTTTGAGCATGTTCTGGCCAGGTGAGGAGCACATGAACTTATAGTCCTGCGTGTGTACAACGCCGGGGATTTTTTTAATCTCCTCGGCCACCTTCTCTGTGTCAACGGTATCAGCTATGTTATTGCCGCACTGGCATACGAAAACGCCTATCCTTGGCATGGTTTACCTCGTTATATAAGCTCTTTACCCCGTAGAAGGGGCAGGGGGCTGAATTTGTTTTTATCGAAACCAAGGGTCTCTTCGTCCTGACCAAGGGCAAGGCCGAGTATCTGTGTAAAGTAGACGATGGGCAGTGCCGTATCGCCCTCTGTTTGCGTCTTCTCAAGGTTATATTGACAGAGGGGACATGATGTGATGATTATCTCGGCCCCCTCTCGCGTTGCCGACTCGATAACGCCTCCTGAGAGCTTTGTTACGATGTCGGGTTTATCCATGGCAAGGTGCGCACCACAGCACTCTACGCGGTTGGGGAAAAAGACGGGTTCGGCGCCGAGGGCCTTTAAGAGGTCTTCCATTATGGTTGGCGACTCGGCTTTGTCTATGCCCACATCCTCAAAGGGACGAAGGAGCATGCACCCGTAATATGCCGCGGCTTTTACCCCCTTAAGGGGCAGGGTGACGGCCTCGGAGACCTTATCAAAGCCGATTTTGTCGCGAAGTACCTCAAGGTAGTGCGTTACATCAATACTTCCGGAGTACTCTTCTTCCATGAAGCCGTTTATGGTGGCGCGTTTTTCCGCGTCATCTTTCAAGACCTTGTTCGTGCGTTTAAGGACGTTGTAGCATACGGAGCAGAGGGTAGTAAGGGTCTCGCCCTCTTTTTCGGCGTTCGCCAGCACCTTGGCCGGAGCCGCAAGGCCCATGATATTGTCAGGTGTAAGGGGAAATGTCGCCCCGCAGCAGTTCCACTGCTTCAGGTCTGTTATCTCAAAACCCATCTTTATGGCCGCGTCCTTTGCCGAGGTATCAAACCCTTTGGCAACGGTACTCAGTGTGCATCCCGGATAATATGGTATTTTTAACAAGGTAATATGCCTATTTTAGTATTTATGTAAAGGTATAACCCTCTAATATGCCCGCCTTACGAAGAAGCTGATACTTCGCCTTTATAGCCTTTTTGGTCCTTCTCCCGGCCCGCAGACCTCAGCTTACGAATTTTCTGAACCCGCAGACGATGGCCTGCTGGGGGGCGTTTTTTATAAAAGTCACGGGCAGGTCTTCGATCCTCTCGTGGTCAACGCCTTTTCTGAGAGATAGCTGTCTTGCCGCCTCAAGGATATTTGCCGCGCTCACTCCCTTTGGACACCGTGAATAGCACTGCATGCATCCAACGCAGACCCACATGGAGTTGGCCTCCATGACAACGTCGAACTTGCCGAGCTGAAGAAAGCGGATTATCTGACTCGGCGGTATGTCCATGGCATAGGATACGGGACAGCCCCCGGAGCAGTTTCCACACTGGTAGCACTGTTTGAAGTCTTCGCCTGAGACGCTGGATATCTGCGTGACAAGGGCGCCGTCGATATCGGATTTTGAGAGTTTTATCTTCAACTGGTCTTCCTGTACTTTGCGACTCCCTCTTTAAAGAGGTCTCCGCCTTTGGAATCATTAACGACAATAGCGGGAAAGTCCACGACCTCTACCCTTCTGACGGCCTCTGCGCCGAACTCTGGGTATGCGATGACTTCTGATGACTTTACGCTTCTCGCGATAAGGGCGGCGGCTCCGCCTACGGCCATGAGGTATACGGCCTTGTTTCTTACGAGGGCCTCTTTTACCTCGTCGCTACGCTGGCCCTTTCCGATGGTGGCCTTTAGCCCGAGGTCAAGGAGGCGCGGCGTGTATGCGTCCATGCGTCCGCTTGTAGTGGGGCCTGCAGAGCCGATGGGGCGGCCCGGTTTTGCGGGGCTTGGCCCCACAAAGTAGATTATCTCTCCCTTAAGGGGGATGGGCAGGTCTTCTCCCTTATCAAGGAGTTCGAAGAATTTTTTGTGCGCCGAGTCCCTTGCCGTGTATATTACGCCGCTAATGAGCACACGGTCGCCGATGGTCAGGTCCGCAACTACATCATCAGCAAGGGGAGGGCTTAGCC
>CAYYUX010000053.1:0-12567 GCA_964474975.1 uncultured Thermodesulfobacteriota bacterium | reverse complement strand
TACCTGAACTATGATAGCATCGTTCAGGTGTATTTCAATATACAAGGATGGGTGAGTAAAACACCTGTAAATTGCCACGCTTTTGACATCGTCGGAGGCTGAGATTAGAAGGTACATAGGCCTCTGCGGCTTATGGGCCGCATTGGCCTCTTTAATATATAGCAACAGGGGGTAAGATGGAATACACAGGAATAATCCTTGCAGTTACCGCGGTTGTAGCCATACTCATCGGGCTCGGTGTGGGATTCGCCATCAGAAAGAGAATCGAGGCCGGCAACATCAAGAACGCAGGCACCAAGGCGGAATCTCTTATAGCCGAGGCAAAAAAAGAATCCCTCAACATCACAAAAGAGGCGACTCTTCAGGCCAAAGACATAATACTTCAGGGAAAAAGCGAGTGCGAGCGGGAGACAAAGTCGCGACAGAAAGAGCTTCTTGCACTGGAAAGACGTATCCAGTCCAAAGAGATAAATATCGAGAAGAAGTACGATTCCGTTGAGAGACGTGAAAAAGAACTCACAAGAAGGGAAAGGGCTCTCGGAAGCCAGGAAAAGCGCGTCCAGGATCTTGAAAACGAGATAGAGACCCTCATACAGCGCGAACGCGACAAACTCGAGGGTCTTAGCGGCCTCAGCGCCGACGAGGCCAAGAGGATGCTCCTCCTTGAGATGGAACAGAAAGCCCGCCTCGAGGCAGGAAAAACCCTCAAAAAAATAGAAGATGAACTCAACACCGAGGCCGATAAAAAGGCCAAGAACATCATATCCCTCGCCATACAGAGATACGCCGGCGAGTATGTTACCGAAAAAACCGTATCCGTCGTAAGCCTGCCCAACGATGAGATGAAAGGCCGTATTATCGGCAGGGAAGGCAGAAACATCCGCGCCATAGAGGCCGCCACAGGTATTGATGTCATCATAGATGATACGCCTGAAGCCGTAATACTCTCGGGCCATAACCCCGTAAGACGCGAAATCGCACGCCAGTCCCTGACCCGTCTCATAGCAGACGGCAGGATCCACCCCTCGCGCGTGGAAGAAGTAGTCGCCAAGGTGGAAAAAGAAGTAGAAAAATCCATAAACGAGGCCGGCGAGAGCGCTGTCTTTGACACAGGCGTTCACGGCATTCACAAAGAACTTCAAAAGCTCATCGGAAGGCTGAAATACAGGACAAGCTATACGCAGAACGTATTTGCCCATTCAATGGAGGTTGCATTCATCTGCGGCATCATGGCCTCTGAGCTCGGCCTCTCCGTCAAGATGGCAAAACGCGCCGGCCTCCTCCATGACATAGGAAAGGCCGTGGACCACGAAGTAGAGGGCCCCCATGCCGCCATCGGCGCCGAGCTTGCCAAGAAATACGGCGAATCGACGAAGATTGTCTCGGCCATAGCCTCGCACCATAACGACACGCAGCCCACGGTACTCGGCGTACTCGTACAGGCCGCCGATACACTCTCCGCGGCCCGGCCCGGAGCAAGAAGGGAGCGGCTTGAGAATTACGTCAAGAGGATCGACGAACTTGAGGGCATCGCAAAAGACTTTCCCGGCGTTGACAAATGCTACGCCATTCAGGCGGGCCGTGAGATACGCGTAATGGTGGGCAACAAGACCGTCAGCGACGACGATGCCGTTGTGCTCTCAAAAGACATAGCCCATAAGATAGAAAAAGAGCTCAGCTACCCGGGCCAAATCAAGATAACTGTCATAAGAGAGTCCAGGGCAGTGGAGTATGCGAGGTAATTCACGCCCCTATGAGCAGTTCAAGAGTAAAAATAATCTTTATCAGCGATATCATAGGCAAGCCCGGCAGACTGGCCTTACGGGGTCTTCTGCCGGACCTTGTCTATGAGTACGGCCCCGACCTTGTCGTGGCCAATGCCGAAAACGCCGCAGGCGGCTTCGGCATCACGGCAGAGATATATGACGAGCTCAAAGACCTTGATATAGACATCATCACGTCGGGCAACCATATATGGGACAGAAAAAACCTCGTTCCATGCCTTGAAAAAAATTCCGATATACTACGACCCGGAAACTATCCGAGGTGCGTGGCAGGCAGAGGCAGTACAGTCTTTAACTGCCCCTCAGGTGTTAAGATAGGTATATTAAACCTCTCTGGCAGGGTCTTTATGAACAACACCATTGACTGTCCCTTCAAGACAGGCCGGGCGCTTGTAGAAGAGCTTCGTAAAGAGACAAAGGTCATACTCATGGATATACACGCCGAGACTACCAGCGAAAAGGCCGCCATGGGCTGGCACTTCGACGGCCTTGTAAGCGCCGTCATCGGCACTCATACCCATGTGCAGACCAGCGACGAACGCATATTGCCGAATGGCACGGCCTTTCTCTCTGACGCGGGAATGACGGGGCCAATGGACTCCATTATCGGAATGCGTAAAGAGCTGGTCCTCGAAAGGTTCCTCACCTCCATGCCCGTAAGGCTCGATGTGGCAAAAGGCGATGTTGAGCTTCAGGGAGTATACCTTGTCATCGACTCCGAAGACGGCCGCGCGCTTGAGATTAAACGTATAAAAAAATCCTTTAAAAAAACCTGCTCCAAGGGTCCTCAATAAAACAGGGACGCAGGTGAACACAGGAAAAAACATGAACGCCAATAACCAGCTTGAGATTATCCGCAGGGGCGCTGACGGAATAATAACCGAGCCTGAATTCACAAAAAAACTCCAAGACTCCATAAAAAGCAAAAAGCCCCTCAAGGTCAAGGCGGGCTTCGACCCCACGGCCCCTGACCTGCACCTCGGCCACACTGTGCTAATCCACAAACTAAAGGACTTTCAGGACCTCGGCCATCAGGTCATCCTCCTCATAGGCGACTTTACTGCCAGAATAGGCGACCCCACGGGACGCAATGAGACGAGACCGGCCCTCGGCCCTGAAAAGATAGCCGAAAACGCCGCTACCTACACAGAGCAGGTCTTCAAGATACTTGATAAAGATAAGACAGAAGTAGTCTATAACAGCGAGTGGATGAACCGCCTCACAAGCTCGGACCTCATCGGCCTTATGTCCAGATATACTGTGGCGAGGATGCTGGAACGAGAGGATTTTCAGACGCGCTACAGAGGCGGCCTCCCTATCGCCATACACGAGTTCCTCTATCCCCTCATTCAGGGATACGATTCCGTAGTCCTCAACGCCGATGTGGAGCTTGGCGGCACTGACCAGCTCTTTAACCTCCTTGTGGGAAGAGAGCTTCAGCGCGGTATGGGACAGGCCCCGCAGTGCATCCTTACAATGCCCCTCCTCGAAGGCACTGACGGCGTTAAAAAAATGAGTAAATCCTATGGCAACTACATCGGCATCACTGAGCCTGCCTCTGAGATTTACGGTAAGATCATGTCCATATCCGACGAACTCATGATTAAATACTACACCCTCCTCACCAACGCTCCGCAAGATAAATTAGACTCAATCGCCGAGGGCAAACTGCACCCCAAAGAGGCCAAGGAAGCCCTTGCCATGGAGATAACCGCCCGTTTTCACGGCCACGATGAGGCCCTTGCGGCACAGGAGGCATTCCGCTCCCTCTTTAAAGACAAAAAGACCCCTGACGAGATAGAAGAAGTGATAATCGCCGCCACAGAGCCCGAGTTGTGGCTACCGCGCCTCCTCGTTGATATGGGCCTTGCCGGCGGCACCTCCGCCGCCATAAGACTTATGGCACAGGGAGGAGTACGGATTGACGAAGAGAAGATAACCGATAAAAAAACAAAGATCTCGACAGAGAGGGGCTTTCTCGTTCAGGTTGGTAAGAGGACCTTCAAAAGGGTCTCTTTTAAAAAGGAAAAATATTGACTTACACCCCTCCTGCATGTTAAAAAACAAAAAAGTTTCTATCATCACCCCATAAGAGAGTAAAAGGGCATAAGGGGCAGTGGAAATATATGGGGGGCTCAGAGACAAGAGCCCGGAGGCAATCGGCCTACGGATAATAAAGGCAGTAAGCGGAATATCAAAAAGAAAAAAAAGGCGCCTCGTGCCGTCTTTCAGCTTTTTACCATAGGCACACAGCTCGTTGCCTCAACATTCGCGGGCCTTGCGGCAGGATATTACCTCGACAGATACCTTGGCACAAGCCCGTGGTTTACCCTAATACTGCTAATTTTTGGAATAACGGCAGGTTTTATCAATATCTACACCACGGCGAAAAAATATGACGGCTCAAGCTAAAGGTCTAAGCATGGGAGGTCCCCTGACGGGCATTTATAAATCGGCCCTCATCAGTCTCGGCCTTGGCCTCTCAGTAACGCTTATTACAGCCTTTACGCTAAAGGGCTTCAGTCTCGGCTTCCTCGCAGGCTATATGCTTGGTTTTCTAAACCTGCTCTGGCTCTTTCGTATAATAAGACAGGGCATCTCCATGACGCCAGAAAAGGCCATGGGCTTTGTAACAAGAAGATATTACGCGCGATTCATCATTACGGCGTCTATAATTTACCTGCTTGTATCACGGGGACTGCTCAGCGCTCCACTGCCCCCTCTTGTTGGTATAGTTTTTTCTATCTTGGCCTCCATAGGGTCTCTCGTTTTTATCGCAAAAGAGGAGTTCAAATAAGATGCACGAAGCCATACTTCTACCAACCTTCGGTCTCGCAAATCACACAGCCATTATGATTTACCTCATGGCCGGTCTGCTCGTATTCTCTTTCATATTTTCACGGACCCTCTCCATTGTACCGGGAAAGCTTCAGAGCATGATTGAGTTATTCATAGAATTCTTCTCAAATATCGTTGACGAGACAATGGGTCCCAAGGGCAAGAGCTTCAAGCCCTTTATCTTCACGCTTACCCTCTACATATTCCTCTCAAATACCCTTGGACTTATCCCCGGGTTTGTGCCGCCAACGGCCAACCTCAATACAACAGTTGGACTCGCCCTCATCATATTTGTGGTGACACATATCATCGGAATAAAGACGCACGGCATAAAATACTACAAGCACTTTGTAGGCCCTGTCTGGGCCCTCGCCATACTTATGGTACCCATAGAGTTAGTGGGACACCTCGCAAGACCGCTCTCCCTCTCTCTGAGGCTCTTTGGAAACATGATGGGACACGAGCAGATAGTAGGCGTACTGCTTAAAATAATGCCCTACGCCTTCCCTCTCCTTCTTGTATCCACGGCCCTCGGAATCGTCGTAATCCTCATTCAGGCCTTTATATTCTCCCTTCTCTCAATGATGTACTTCGGGAGCGCCATGGAAGACTCGCATTAACATGAAATTACCTTTGAGGCCCTTCATTAAGGGCCTCAACGCCTTTCCCCCCCCCCATAACTCCACCGGCCCATTAGACACCGCCTGCAATCACAATTAAAAACATACGCATATTTTCAGGACCGCGGCAACAGAGGGCTTACAATGAATTTCACCTTGACAAATACACGATTTCCGCCTATAATATTAGCACTCTAAGAGATAGAGTGCCAAACTAACGCTATGAGAGGAAATGACAATGAACCTTCCGGTAATAGCCGACTCTATAGATATATATCTCGCCGAGATAGGCAGGTATCCCCTTCTGAACCCTGAGGAGGAGAGGTCCCTTGCTATACGGTATTACGAAAAAGGGTCCCTTTCCGATGCCCACAGGCTCATTACGTCAAACCTCAGATATGTAGTCAAAGTTGCCCGCGATTATCTGAAATACGGTTGCAGACTTGCTGACCTTATCCAGGAAGGCAACATCGGGCTAATGGCGGCCCTTAAAAAATTCAATCCCTACAGAGGCTTCCGTTTCATTACCTATGCCACATGGTGGATTCGCTCCTATATACAGGACTACATTATAAAGACAGTGGGGCTTGTAAAGCGCGGCACAAGGGCGCTGAAAAAAGCGCTATTTTATAAAAATCCGGCCCTTACGGCCACCGAGACCGCCACCCTCGGCGGAGGCCTCGGAAGAGACCTCTCCCTTAACGCGCCCATGGGAGACGAATCAAGCACTCATCAGGATCTCCTTGCCTCTCATACGCCCGGTCAAGAGGATATTGTGGCAGAGGCCGAGACCCTCTCACTTGCCAAAGAGGAAATAGGCACCGCACTTGAGGCCCTTAACGAGAAAGAACGCCTTGTTATCAAAGACAGGGTAATGGCTGATGAACCGGCGAGCCTGAAAGTCCTGGGGCTGAAACTCGGGATCAGCAGAGAGCGCGTCCGCCAGATAGAGGCCGAGGCCCTTAAAAAACTCGGCAAGAGGCTATCCGCAAAGGGTCAACTCCTCGCCGACTTCACCTGACCTCCGCCAGATGGTGGACAATTCAACCATCGGCGCTACAGTAACGCGGCACAATTCTTCGCCAACCTCACCTCCTGCAAAATAGCAGGAAGCATTCAGCCATCAGGCGCTACCGCAAAGGGTCATATCTTCTCCGAATTAGCATCTAACCTCCGCCAGAATTAAGGCCACCGCACTACCAAAAATTGGGAACGCCATACTAACTTGAATTAAAGCCGCACTTTTACCCTGAATTAAGGCCCTGTACTACACTGCTTGTACCTTACCCCTATCCCCTCCTCTTTTAATTTATCCTGCCCAGGAGAAGGACCTATCTTAAGCTCTTTCATCCCCCTACCTATGCAACCCCCTCGGCACACCATGCCTTTCGTCCTGCATTGCCTTTCGGAGCGACATTGATACCCCCCCTTCCCGGCGCCGCGCCTTCTGCATTAAAAGAAGATTTTTTATCCCATTATATGTATAATAAACAACCGAATGCTTAATCTTGCAGAGGAAGATTAATTACTAATAAAAATCCATAATGAGAGGATATTGTACTTCATTGTCCAGACGACCAACCAAAGCCATTATCCACAGAGACGCTATAGGACATAACTTCGAGGAGCTGAAAAAAACGCTACCCCCGACAGCGGATATAATGGCCGTAGTAAAGGCCGATGCCTACGGACACGGCGCCTGCGCAGTAGCCGCGGAGCTTTCCGCAAGAGGCTGTCCCTCTTTTGCCGTTGCCCTTGCCTCTGAGGGAGCGGAGCTGAGGGAATCTGGCATTACGGAGCCGATTATTATCCTTGGTGGTATCTTTAGCGGAGACTGCGAGGTTATATTCAGCCATGACCTTACTCCCGTAATACACAACTTCGAATCCGCCTCTTTAATCAACAAAACGGCCAAGGCCCTTGGCCTCGTAAAACCCGTTCATCTAAAAATTGACACGGGAATGGCCCGCATCGGCATACGACCCTCTGAGGCGCATGACTTTTTTGAGAGGCTGAAGGGGCTTGCAAACATCCGCCTTGAGGGCCTGCTCTCTCACTTCGTAGAGGCAGACGTGCCAAAGAGCCCCTTTTCAGCCTTACAATTAAAGGCTTTTAAAGATACGGCTAACCTTGCCATGGGCCTTGGTTTCAATATAAAATACCTGCACATGGCCAACAGCGCCGCTATTGTCCGCATGAAAGAGGCGCACTTCAATCTTGTGAGGCCGGGCATCATGCTCTACGGCTCTTACCCCGCGCCTGACCTTACAAAAGCAATAGACCTCAAAGCCGTAATGGAATTAAAGACAAAGGTACTGCAGTTAAAAAAACTGCCTGAGGGAACCCCGGTGAGCTACGGCAGAACCTTTACAACAAAGCGCGATTCCCTTGTAGCAGTCCTGCCCCTTGGATACGGAGACGGGCTTCCAAGAAACCTATCGGGGCGCGGAGATGTACTCATAAAGGGCGCGAGGGCCCCCATAATAGGGCTTATCTGCATGGACCTTACCGTATGCGATGTAACGGATATAAAAGACGTAAGCGTTGGCGACGATGTAACCATTATCGGACAAGACAGCGGGGAGCAAATAACCGCCGAAGAAATAGCGCGGATTACGGGTACAATAAGCTACGAGGTATTCTGTAATATCTCAAAACGAGTTCCGAGAATATACCTGTGAAGTATTATCTTGAAAGAATAGGCCTTGCGGCGGCCCGCTTCATCAAGGCCGCCGGCGCCATGGCCATCATGCTGTTAGTGACAATACGCTATGCCCTTACACCGCCCTTTAAGTTCAAGAACCTATTCAAGCAGATGGAGTTCGTGGGCGTGCAGAGCCTCTTTGTCGTTATCCTTACAGGCTCTTTTACGGGCATGGTCCTTGCCCTGCAGGGTTATAACGCATTGAAGAGGTTCGGAGCCGAGAGCCTCGTGGGGCCAACAGTGGCGCTCAGCATGGCAAGAGAGCTCGGTCCCGTACTTACGGGGCTTATGGTAACGGGCCGCGCCGGAAGCGCCATGGCAACGGAGCTCGGCACCATGCGCGTCACAGAGCAGATAGACGCCATAGAAACCATGGCCATAAACCCAATCAGATATCTCGTGGTCCCAAGGATACTATCGGGGATTCTCATGTTTCCCGTGCTTACGGTTGTGACCTCTTTTGTGGGAGTGGTGGGAGGTTATATCATAGGCGTAAAGATGCTGGGAATAAACCCCGGCGTATACATAGGCAGGACCATCGACTTTGTAAACATCGGGGACCTCTTCAGCGGCCTCGCCAAATCCGTCGTGTTCGGGCTAATCACAACCCTTGTCGCCTGCTACCACGGCTATCACGCAAAGGGCGGGGCCGAGGGCGTGGGTAAGGCCGCCACAGGCACCGTGGTAACGGCTTCGGTGATGATACTTATCTCTGATTACATCATCTCGTCGCTTATGGCTTGAAGTGGAGCTATCTTATATATATGATACAAATCAACGGGTTAAAGAAGGCATTCGGAGCCAAAACAGTCCTCAACGGTGTGGACCTCGATATCGAGGAAGGAAAAATTACCGTTATCATAGGACGAAGCGGAGGAGGCAAAAGCGTACTCCTTAAACACATCATAGGACTCCTGAAGCCCGACGATGGCCATATATACCTTGATGGAACGGATATAACGATATTGAAGGAAAAAGACCTCAACGATATGAGAAAACGCTTCGGCATGCTCTTTCAAGGCGCCGCGCTCTTTGATTCCATGACAGTGGGCGAAAACGTGGGCTTCGCCCTCCACGAACACACCGGTCTCGACGATGAGGTCATAAAAAAATCCGTCAAGGAAAAACTCGAACGCGTGGGATTAAGGGACGTAGAGGATATGATGCCGGCAGACCTCAGCGGAGGCATGATGAAGAGGGTAGGACTTGCCAGGGCCATAATAATGGACCCTGAGATAGTGCTCTTTGATGAGCCTACCACAGGGCTCGACCCAATAATGTCCGCCTCCATCGCCGACCTTGTCCTTGAGACGCAACGCTCCCTCAAGACAACTTATGTGCTCATTACCCATGATATGCCCTTTACCTACAAGATTGCCGATAAGATTGCCATGCTCCACGAAGGCAGGATTATAGCGAGCGGAACAACAGACGAGATGAAAAACAACGACGACCCCGTACTGCGCCAATTTCTCGACGGGCGCTCCCATGGGCCTGTAAAGGTATACTGATTCTTAACCTTCAACCTTTTTGATTATCAGGAAGCATAAAAATTGGCCGCAAAACGCTCAAACATATTTCTCCTAAGCCCCGAGGCCAAGGTTGGCGTCTTTGTCCTTGTGGGCATAGCACTGCTCGTCTTTATGTCCCTGAAGATAGGCGGATTCAGGCTCGGTAAATCAGAGGGATATACTCTCTACGCCACCTTTGATTCCGCCGCCGGCATAGACCCCAACGCCTCGGTGAAGATAGCCGGCGTAGAGGTCGGCCGCGTCAGGAAGATTACTCTCACCGGCAACAGAGCGCGTATCGCACTGCGTATGCGCCCCGAGGTTGAAGTAGGCGCGGATTTTACGGCCATGTTGAAATCAACGGGCCTCCTCGGTGAAAAATATATTGAACTCGTCCCGGGAAAGGGTAAAGGCGGGCTTCTTAAGGATGAGGGGGTTATAAAACACACGGGTAAACCCATGGACATTGAGAACTTCATGTCCTCCCTCGCGGACCTCTCAAAGGACCTTAAAAAAATCTCCTCTTCCATGGGCAATGCCCTCGGAGGGCCCGAGGGCGAGAAGGCCCTTAAGAACATCATAGGCAACATGTCTGAAATTACGACAAACGTAAATACCATAATAAGTAGAAATGACCAGAAACTTGAGAGTATCCTGACCAATATCGACACCCTTACAACGACGCTGAATAAAAACGCCCCAATGCTCACGGAAGGCCTGAAAACCAGCATCAAAAACCTCAATGCCGTCCTTACGGAGACAGGCGAGAGCCTGCACGCCCTCCTTGGTGAAAACAGGGAAAACGTCAGGAAGAGCCTTGAGAACCTGCGCACTGCCTCGGTAAAACTCAACGAGGCCATGGGACGCATAGACACGGTCCTCAAAGATGCCGGGCCGGGCATAAAGTCACTTGGAAATATCGCCAAAAAAATAGACCGCGGCGAGGGCACACTCGGTAAACTCGTAAACGATAAGAAGATGGGCGAAGACCTCGACAAGACCATCTCCGGCATAAGCGGTTTTCTTAAAAAGGCCGAGGATACTCATGTCTTCCTGAGCTACAGGGCGGAATACCTTATTGACGAGTCTGATGTAAAGAGCTTCTTCTCAGTCAAGGTTCAGCCGCGCTCCAATGCCTACTATCTCTTCGAGGTAGTAGACGACCCGCGCGGCAGGGTATCACATAGGAGAAGCACAACCTTTAACGGCACACAAAAAACCACGCAGACAGAGACAGTCCTCGAAGATAAACTGACCTTCAGCGCGGAGCTGGCAAGAGACTTCGGACGGCTTACCCTTCGGGGCGGGCTCATAGAGTCCGAAGCGGGTATTGGAGTTGACTTGAACCTCCTTCATCAAAAGCTAAAACTAAGCTTCGATGCCTTCAACTTCAACCAGACGGGCAACCCTCACCTCAAGGTAGGCGCGACCTTCTTCTTCAATAAATATTTTTATGTAACAGCAGGGGCAGACGACTTTATAAGCAAACTCGGCATTGGCTCCTCTTTTGTCGGCGGAGGTCTCAGATTCAGAGACGACGATCTGAAGTTGCTCCTCTCAAGCGTTCCTAAAATAAGATTCAATTAAGATATGAGTAACCCCAAAGCAAAAACCCCACTCGGCATCGCCCTTGATATCGGCACCACCACCCTTGCCGCCTGCCTTGTAGACCTTGAGACAGGGGCCATACAAAGGGGTATCTCCATGCCCAACCCTCAGATTAGCCATGGTTCCGATGTCCTTGAGCGCGTAAATGCCGTGGAATCCGAGCCTACGCTTCTTCATGAGCTATCCGACGCTCTCCTAAGCGCCTGCGGCGGCCTGATTGAACAACTCTCACCTCATGCACCTGTAGGGGCCGTTACCGTGGCCGGCAACAGCATTATGGAACACTTTTTCCTCGGCCTCTCCCCTGCATCCATGGCGCGGGTTCCATATAAACCCCTCTTCAAAGAAGCACGTACAATACCGGCAAAAAAAACAGGACTGCGCGGCACAAGATATGACGGATATGTATATATATTCCCCATGGTAGGGGCATTTGTTGGCGGCGACACCGTCTCCGCGGCCCTATCCCTCGGACTCATCACTGAAAAAGAAAACACCCTCCTAATAGATATAGGCACCAATAGCGAGGTAATACTAAAGGCCAACAACAGGCTCTACTCCACTTCCGCCGCCGCAGGCCCGGCCTTTGAGGCCGCCGGCATCACAGACGGCATGACGGCAGACAAGGGAGCCATCACAGGAGTAGAGATCGAGGGAGAGGCCCTGTCTCTTGATATAGTCGGCGGTATTATGCCGCGGGGCATCTGCGGCTCAGGTCTCCTTGACGCTGTATCGGCCCTTCTATACGCCGGAATTATCGATGTCACAGGCAGGATAAAGGACAGCGATGATATTGACTCAAACCTATCAGGAAGAATAAAGAATGATGGAGATGGAAACTATTTTATCCTCTTTAGAGGCGCCGGAGGCACTATTTCCATTACGCAGGAAGATATCCGCTCCCTGCAGGTCGCCAAATCCGCCATCAGGGCCGGTATTACAACGCTCCTCAAAAAAGCCGGTATCACTGCAATGGATATTAAAAAAGTCCATATTGCCGGAGCCTTCGGCAGTAACCTCACCATAAGGGGACTTATCGATGCCGGGCTCATTGATCCGCTCTGGGCAGAGGCCGTTAACTTCGCCGGAGACGCCGCACTGCAGGGCGCGGCCCTGGCCTTGAATGACGATAAGAAGATAGAGGCCCAGTGGCTGGCCGACAATATCACTTACCAGCCCCTATCGGGCAGTAAGGTCTTTGAGAAAGAATTTATGAAGTATATGAACTTCCCCTTACTTTCTTTTAGAAAAAAGAAAGTAAGACAAAGAAAACCAATTGGGAATAAGAGTTAACTACATTGAACTTTGGGTCTGCGCCCCACGATACCTTAAAAAAAAACCGAAACAAAGGAAACAATAGGAAATAACGGAAGACCATTAAATTTACGACCTGCGCCCCCTCAATGCCTTAAAAAGAAGACCAATAGGGAACTCTCTTCAACGCCTCCTGACCTCTGACGCACGCCGAGCATTAAAAACTTCGAAAAAACAAAAATCTTTAG
>CAYYUX010000052.1:0-12683 GCA_964474975.1 uncultured Thermodesulfobacteriota bacterium | reverse complement strand
ACGGCTCACTCTATGCCTTCGGGCAGTAGGCTCTAAGGTCCTTTTAATCTTTAGTTGTGTAAATTAATATACCTCGTGCAAGGGCGCGTAGCGTCTGCGTCCACTAATAAGGGGCAAGCCATTATGCGTGCAGTCTTTTCCCTCTTTGCAAGAACTCTTGTTATACTCTGCCTCCTCGGCTTTACCGGCTCTGCCATGGCCCGTTCGCACTCGGCGAAAAAAAAGGCGGCTCCGGCAAAACTTTCTTTTAACAAAGTTTCTGCGAGGAAGTCTCTTATAGACCCGCACGAACAGATAAACGACGAAGGTGAGATCCTCTGGTCGAAATGTCTTATCTGTCATGCTAAGATGCCTGATACAGAGAATCTGCACTCACCGGTTAACATGGAGATGCGTTTTAATAATAATTACAATAAAGTCTGCTATATCTGCCATGTTGTGCGCAAACACCCGGGGTCCGAGGGCATAGGGCCTCAGATGAGCGGCTTTGTCGCCCCCAGTCATCTTACGGAGTTGTCACGAAAGTTATACTTGAACATGAGGCTTGAAAAGAAGGAAGTGCCTGTTCTTATTCCCCTTGATCCTGCTTCGGGCAAGATAATCTGCAGTACATGCCATAACCCTCATGAGAGAGGGCTTCTTTACGGAAGGGCGGATTGGGGCGCCGATCAGTCGGTTCGCCTGAGAAGCGAGGGCCTCGATGTCTGTCAGTACTGCCACAGAAAATAGGTGGGTATCCGGTAAGCGTATGAAATTCAATTCTTCTGTTAGCAACGTCTATGAATCTCTCCCTGCCAATGGGCTTGGTACTGCGCGCACTGCGCGGGTATTCTTCGGCGCCTGTCTTCTGGCGGTGGCGCTCCTGTTCACGGTCATTGGCTGCGGCAACCCCGATGTATCCTCTCAGCAGTCTAAAGACTTCAAACATAAACCCCTTATATGGCCCGAGGCGCCTGCGCCTGCGCGTATCGCCTTTGATGTCTCTATAGCGAGGCCCGAGGATGCCGGCATAAAGAAGGGGCTCTTCAAAAAAATTATTGATGTTGTTTTAGGTGCGGACAAGAGGTCTATGGTAAAACCATACGGCATTGCCGTGGATACGGGGGGCAGGATAATCGTGGCCGATACTGCTCTTAAGAGACTTCATGTATACGACAGGAAGAAAAAGAAGTACTTTTTTATCGATAAGGCAGGCAAGACGTCCCTTCTCTCGCCCGTAGGTGTGGGTACGGATGCCTCGGATAATATATATGTAAGCGATTCCATGGCGCGCAAGGTCTATGTTTTTAACCCCAGGGGCCATCTGATACGGTCTATTGAGGGCGGTGTGCGGCCTACAGGCCTGGCCGTTGATGCGGCGAGAAAGCGTCTCTATGTAGTGGATACAGGCTCCCATAAGCTGATGATATTAACCCTGAATGGAAAGCTCATAAGGAGCGTGGGAGGCCTCGGCTCGGCAGAGGGAGAGTTTAATTACCCCATGGATGTCTTTGTCGACGGCAAAGGCGATTTATATGTAACAGACTCGATGAACTACAGGGTGCAGATATTTGATATGAACGGCCGCTATCTCTCAAGTTTCGGCCGGCACGGCGACGGCACAGGGGATTTTGGAAGGCCGAAGGGCATAGCAGTCGACTCCGAGGGCAACATATACGTGGCAGATGCCGTCTTCGATACTGTGCAGATATTTTCAAGAAAGGGCGTCTTTTTGCTTAACTTCGGAAAGCTCGGCTCCGGCCCGGGAATGTTCTGGATGCCCGGCGGGTTATTCATAGACAGCGCTGATAATATTTATGTGGCAGACCCCTATAACAGGCGTATAGAGACCTTTGAGTACCTTGGCGGCGGTGGAAGCGGGGGGCTTGCACGCGGACTTCGCGGCCGGCCCGGGGCCTGATTTAGGGAAGGGGCTGTATTAAGCAGGCCCTCTGCTCTTCAAATAGGGGCGCAAGTAAGCTCCGTGGAATAGGGCCATTGATATAAGAGGCGAGGGGTCCTGTGCCGTGCAGATTCGGGCCTAAGTGGTATGGGTGCCGGGTTGAAAGGGGGAGGAGGCGTCATGGCCATCTGTTGTATATGGAGATGGCGCGGTGATGGGCTTCGCAAGTGTAAGTGAAGGTTTTCTATTATAATTCGTGCATGGGATACGGCTGTTGCACGCTTTCTTGTCCTGCATCAGGGATCTATGCTTGGCTTTTGGAGGTTTGCATTGAAATACGCAGAGTTTATCGAAAGTAAAGCGCTTTACAGCGAAAGTCCTGAGGGCTCTCTCATGAGGGCGGGAACTCTCCGGAGCTCTTTTTTCTTGTGTCTTGGCCTGCTTTTTTTCTCGGCCATGCTCCTCGCTCTGCGGCCTGCTCCTGCATTTTCCGCCGTGGCCGCTACAAAACATAACTTCAGTGTATTGTCCTCGTCAGCGATAAAGACAGGGACTACTACGAAGATATGCGTTTTTTGTCATGCGCCTCATAACACAAATCCATCAGGACCAATGTGGAACAGGGCGGACTCCGGGGCAACCTATAACATCTATCAGAGCGATACCGTGGTGGCTACCATGGGTCAGCCCACTGGCTCTTCAAAACTCTGTCTCTCCTGTCACGACGGCACAATAGCCATCGGATCTCTCTTGAATCTGACGGGCGTAACCGGGCCGACCACCCTTCCTGTTACAGGCCCTGGTGTGACATCAGGCAAATTGACTTCCGCCTCAACCGCCTTTATAGGAACAGACCTGAGAGACGACCACCCTATTTCCTTTGATTACGCCCTTTCTTCTCCGGCGAATGTGGAGATTAAGGCATCTACTGCCCTGCCGGCAGAGGTGAAACTCGATAAGAACAATATGGTGCAATGCACAAGCTGTCATGACCCGCACGGGACCATATACCCTGAATTTATGGTCACCTCTCTGGAAAA
The DNA here is from genome assembly GCA_964474975.1 of uncultured Thermodesulfobacteriota bacterium. Taxonomy (GTDB): domain Bacteria; phylum Desulfobacterota; class GWC2-55-46; order GWC2-55-46; family JADFVP01; genus JAJRZX01. The sequence goes on along the minus strand of CAYYUX010000052.1, from coordinate 9,761 downwards.
CGGTGTCTTATGCGCCGCCTGCCATGCGAAAAGATACTGGGACACGAACCCCTCGGTACACAGGGATTCGACGGCTCTCTGGAATCAGTCCGGCCAGAATCCCTATCACCTTGATATGGGCGCGCCTGGCTTTGCCGATGATACGCCTCAGATGCATAGCTGTCTCTCCTGCCACCGCGGACATGGAGGCATGGCCGGAAAGAGCCTCTTGAAGGGTACAAACCCCATAACCGGACTTATTGAAGACGGGGAGTGGACATGCCTTAATTGTCATAATGGCAATGTTGCCGCAAAGGATATAGATTCTCTTTTCCTGAGGGTATCCAAACATGATGTTAAGGGTACGAGCGGCGCCCATATGCCGTCAAGGGGTTTTTCCGCAGACCCTGTGCGCGAAACCGCCGCTAATCTCGGTGCCAACAGGCACGCCGAATGCGTGGATTGCCACAACCCTCATGGGGCCAAGGCGGGCAACCACACCATAGGCGGAGTCAACGGGAATATCATAGGGCCAAATATCCTGGGCTCCTGGGGTGTCAGGCCAAACATCTGGCCGGCAACGGGGCCGGTGCTCAGTTATCAGGTCGTTGATTTTACTTCCACCATCCCGGGCGGCAATAACCTCGAGGGATACCTCTGCATAAAGTGTCACTCCTATTACGCCTACGGACTCATACCGCCTGATGTACCTTCCGGCAACGCAGACGGCACTCTCGTGAAAGAATCAGATCCAACGGCAGATTTTAATATCAATAACGAGGGATTCCATCCCGTATTCGCTCAGGGTAAGAACAGGCCCCTGCCCACGGCCAACCCCAACTGGCCGCCTAACGGGCTCGGCCTGACCAATACGTTTACCTATCTTGATTTTTCAGGTATAGGGCCGAGGACGGGGTTTTTCAACATTAAGCACGACTCCACCATGACGTGTACGGATTGTCACGGTCCCGACTCCACCCTTGACCCGCAAGGTCCCCATGGTTCCAACAACAAATGGGTACTCAGAAATAATCAGCGCGGCGTCGGCTCCCTGAAAAACTTTTGCTACAACTGTCACAGACGCGATGTATACGGTGACGAGGGCTTTGTTGGGCCAAACGCGAACTACTCAAGGGTGCCTCATCCCGTAGATGGCCTCGGTACAGCCTCACCTTTTTATACGACAGGCGTCGGCACCGGTAACGACAGCAACCGTTTCGGCAACCTCTGCCTCACCTGCCATGGCGGCTCATACGATACCCTTGCGAACATGATGAAGGGCATACACGGCAGTGACGCCCCTGCCGGCCCTGCAGTGGGCTCAAGCCCCCTCGGGTTCAGGCTTATGAACGGGGCCTGTATCGAGTCATATAAGCCGGCTACTACGACAACGGGCGCACAGCTATACTTCAGAACTGTAAATACGCTTACAGATAAGGTCTGCAAGCATAACTTCGCTAATATCCTGACGGGCGTAACAGCTACATATAACTGTAATACAGTCGCTGACTGCTCTAATTAACGGGGGCTAATCCCCATGGTGGTTTGTTGTTCTGTTTCCTTTTTTACCTTTGTTTTTGCGCGGTTCCGGCCGCAGGTTTAGTCTCCTGGGGGTAAGTTTACATTGGTTTTCTTTGTCCGTTTTTTTTCAAAGGAAAACCGGGCGGGCGAGGGGGGCAAAGTGGGCGAAGGCGCGTGGGGGACGATGGGTAATGGCATGGATGGTGTAAGGGCGCGCGGGGGCCGTGGGGTGATGGGGACGAGGCGGGTGAGTTTCTTTGCCCTCTTTTAGAGTATATTTATATTCCCATCAGTGATGAGTTTAAAATATTGATTGATAATGCCTTGATTCGGCAGGCGGGGTTTTTCCATGTATCGTAGATATTGTATTTATGCCGTAGCGGCGATATCTGTTTTGGGGCTTATGCTTGGAGTTCTGCCATCTTTTTCTCCTTCGGCGCGTGCCGCTATGAGGGGAGAAAATCCTCATGATTATTCTAATAAAGAGGGGTGCAGATCTTGCCATGCAGACTCAATGCCTGCGTTGCGCTTTGACTCCGTTACCGTATGTACACGCTGTCATGACGGTTTTCTTGGCAACCATCCTGTTGCAAAACATCCCATAGGCAAGAGGCCGAGCATAAACATAACCAGGCTCATGCCCCTTAGCTCTGATGGTAAGATGGTCTGTTATACCTGTCATGACAATCACAACAAGACAAATTACAAGAATATGCTGAGAACAGATTACCTGCGTTTATGTTCCTCCTGTCACAGGGGGTATTAAAAAAACATCTCTATTGGAGGCCCTTTTAGAGTGAAATTATTGCGTTTGATTGTTATGCCTGCCTTTTTAATCGTCGCCTCAATTGCCTTGCCCCTCTGGTCTGCCTCGGCGGCGGGAACAAAATCCGTCTCCGGCCCCAAGGGGTATCACAAGGTGACTCCGCCCTCGTGGTACGGCTCTGTTGTTATGAATAAGAACATAAAGAGCGGTGACAGCGTGGCGCCCGTTGTCTTCAAACATTGGCTACATAGAAGGTATTATACCTGCAATGTCTGCCACGGAACCCTTGACTTTGCCATGAAGGCCGGCGCTACGGATATCAGGCAGTCTGATATTGAGGCAGGTAAGAAGTGCGGGGCCTGTCATAATGGCGAGGTCGCCTTTGGTTCCGATAAATGCCTTCGCTGTCATTCTTACGGTAAAAAAGTCAAGGAAAATTCATTGCTGAAGTATGTCGCCAAGGGCATGCCCATAGATGACTTCGGTAATAAGGTAGACTGGGTCAAGGCTCAGAGGCTTAACAAGATAAGGCCCGTAGCCTCTCTTGACGGCACTAAGAAGCTCAAATCCCTTAATAAAGACATTGTCATACCATCAAGGACCTATACACCTGCCCCTCCGGACGTGCTATTCCCCCATAAGGCCCACACAGAAGTTATGGATTGCAAGTCCTGCCACCCCGGGCGCTTCAAGGCCAAAAAGGGCGGCAACCCAGACATGGACATGATGAAGATAATAGATGGCCGTTACTGCGGGCTTTGTCACGGCAAGGTGGCCTTTCCCCTTGAGGATTGTTTCCGTTGTCACTCTCAGGAGCAGACAATACCGGACTGGATTACGGGTGAGGATGTAAAAAAAGAGAAGGCCGCCGAGGCCAAAGATAAAAAAGCGAGAGAGGAAAAGAAGAGGAAGGAAGAAGAGAGAAAGAAAAACAGGAAAGGGCCGAGAAAGTTCCTCTTTTAAAGCCGGGCCGTCTTTTTGCCCCGAAGCCGCCCCCTGTGATGCGCTGGAGTGATAGCGGCGGAGGGGGATAGTCCTTTGAAGCTCCCTGGTTTTTCTTTTACTCCGGGGATGTAATCTTTACCTGTGTATGCAATGCCGATAGAGGGGCCTTTCTGTCCTAGCCCCTTACTCCATTCCCCTCCCCGCCCCTGTGACGTGTTTTTGCCTCAGCGATGTAATTACCTCCGCCCTTTCGACGTTAGCCCTTTTTTGTAACCCTGGGTCCGAATGTGCTAATATAAGGGCATGGAAGTTATCTCCGCCCATACAAACGCGGACTTTGATGCCCTTGCCTCGATGATAGCCGCCTTAAAACTCTATCCGCAGGCAAAACTCGTCTTTCCCGGTTCCCTTGAGAAGACATTGAGGGGCGTACTCCCAACCCTTAAGCTGAAGTGCGGGTTTTACAAGACAAAAGAGATAGACCTATCTCTTGTTACCCGTCTCATACTCGTTGATGTGAGAAGCTCCGCGAGGATAGGCGCCCTTGCCTCCCTTATCGGAAAGAGCGGCATGGATTTACATATCTATGACCATCATCCGCTCTCCGCTCCTTCTGCGGGCGAGCTTCATGGACATGTAGAGGTGATAAGACCATACGGTGCTACTACTACAGTGCTCGTAGAGCTCCTGCAGGAGAGGGGCGTTGATATTACCCCGGCTGAGGCCACTCTCATGATGGCCGGTATCTATGAGGATACTGGTTCTCTCTCATATCCATCCACTACAGTTAATGACCTTACTGCCGCCGCCTTTCTCCTCTCAAAGGGCGCGGCTCTCTCCGATGTATCGGCAATGCTTGTCTCTGAGCTTACGCCTGCGGAGGTCTCTTTCCTCAACGAATTATTGAAGAGCGAGACGACCCTTACCTTCGGGGGCCTTGATGTTGTAATAGCAGAGGGCGTTTTTACTAAACACGGCGGTGACATCGCCATACTTGCCCATAAGATAAGGGACATAGAGGGTATGGATACGCTCTTTATGCTCGTGGATTCAGGCGACAGGATTCATGTTGTGGCAAGAAGCACCGGGTGCGGCGTAGACGTTGGCCTCATATTAAGAAGCCTTGGCGGCGGCGGCCATGCCCACGCGGCCTCTGCCACGCTTAAGGGTCTTACCCTCGTTGAGGCGAGGGAGGCCCTTTTGTCGGCCATTAAAAATGGTATCTCCTCTATTCAGCGCGCAGGGGATATTATGAGTTTTCCCCCTATTACCGTAGAGCATGACAGAGAATTGCGCAGTGTTGCCGCCGTACTCGGCAGATACAATATAAACGCCATACCCGTGCTTCGCGGCGGTTGCTTCACGGGGGTGATTACAAGACAGACCATTGACAAGGCCATGTATCATGGCCTCGGGCGCTCTCCTGTCGGAGATTTCATGACCATTGATGTTGAATGCGTTACACCTGAAACCCCCGTCGATGAGATAAGGGAGATGTTCATAAGCCATGGCCAGAGACTCATACCCGTACTCAGCGGAGCCGTTGTGCAGGGTGTTATCACAAGAACAGATATACTGCGGCTCCTGCAGGAGGAAATCCGCGGCGATGAGCCGAGCCGGAAGGTCATATCAGGACTCATGGCCGAGAGGCTTCCGTCCTGGCTCATGGAGATACTGACTTCGCTGGGCAGTGTTGCCGAGACCCTTCACTGCAGGGCCTATGTGGTTGGCGGTTTTGTAAGGGACCTTTTTCTTAGAGAAGATAACCTTGACGTAGATGTAGTCATAGAGGGCGGCGACGGCATTGATTTTGCCAAAAGTTACGCAAGGGAGTTCGGCGCCGAGGTGCGCTCACACAAGAGGTTTCGAACAGCGGTGCTGATCTTTCCCGATGGATTTAAGATAGATGTTGCAACGGCGCGCCTTGAGTATTATGAGAGCCCAGGTGCTCTGCCCACTGTTGAACAGTCCTCTTTGAAGCTCGATATATATAGAAGGGATTTTATAATGAATACCCTTGCCGTTGAGCTTAACCCCGCCCGCTTCGGCACATTGATAGACTTTTTCGGCGGGCAGAGGGATATAAAGGAGAGGAAGATAAGGGCCCTCCATAACCTGAGTTTTATCGAGGACCCCACGAGGGCATTCAGGGCAGTGCGGTTCTCTGTGAAGTTTGGTTTTTCCATAGAGCCTCATACGCTGAACCTTATAAAAAAGGCGGTGAAGCTCAATGTCTTTAAGCGTCTTTCCGGGCCACGCATACTCGAGGAGCTTCGGTGTATTCTTGAAGAGGATACAGCGGTAAAGGCGATAAAGGGACTTAAGGCCCTTGGGCTCCTCTCGCTTATCCATAGAGGCATTACATGCGACGCGGCACGGGAGGCTTTTTTTGAGAGGACAGGAGATGCCATTGTATGGCACAGACTCCTCTATACCGGTGAAGCAGTAGAAGGCTGGCTGGTGCTTTTTTTGGCCTTGACGGACGGGCTTTCCGAGGCCATGCTGAGAACGGTGGTGAAAAAGTTGTCTATCGGCGGCAGGAAAAGGGCGGAGATACTCGGCTCGAGGCGCGCCTGTCTGAGAGCCCTGAAACGTATGGCCCCAGACCGCGTCGTGAATAAGAACAGCAAAATATACTCTCTGCTCGCTCCCCTTCCCATAGAGGGTCTGCTGTATATGATGGGAAAGACGGAAGATGAGAAAATTAAAAAATCCATCTCTGCCTATATCACGCGCCTGCGGCACATTACCCCGGCCCTGAGGGGTTCGGAACTTAAGGCCCTTGGCCTTGATGAGGGCCCGGAGATAGGCCGCGCTCTAAGGGCGTTGCTCTGCATGCGCCTTGACGGAGAAATAACAAAGAAGGAGGAAGAGATAGCTTATATAAAGGAATATATTGAGAAGAAAGGGAGAAAGGGTCTTAATTCTTGAGGTAAAATATTACTTAAATCTTGACAAGATGGAATTTATTCGAATAGAATATAAACTTACATAAGGGCGTTATTTTTTATCGTTATCTTCAGTAAAGGGCCGGATACTTTCTGCCTCGTTGTTTTTTCCTTTTGTCCTCATCACAGGGCCCATAGCTCAGTTGGAAGAGCCACCGGCTCATAACCGGTCGGTCCCAGGTTCGAGTCCTGGTGGGCCCACCAATTTTTATTTCAGGAGAGTTTTCTTGCCAAGACCGATAGACACACTCGAAGGCATGCAGAAGATTGACCTCATAATAAAGGGCATGGAGGATGAGGAAAAGGATTATCTTAAGAGGATATCGCTACTTGAGACAGAGCTGGATGCCGTAAGGGTAAGTATAGATGCCATAGAAAAAGATGCAGATGGCTTGAAAGAAAATATTGGAGAGGTGAATCTACGGATAAGCCAGGCCAATGAGAGGATAAATAAAAACGCTTCAAAGATGCGCGCTGTAAGCGGCAACAGAGAGCTTAAGGCCCTGAACAAAGAGACGAGTACCGCCGGAAAGATAATCCGGCAGGCAGAGAAAGACGGCTCTGATCTAAATGACCGGTTGGTGGAGCAGGGGCTCCTTAAAGAGGCAAAGGAACTTGATGTTGAGAGGATAACGGCCGAGATAACGGTCTTGAACAGTGAGCTGGCCGAAAAGCGTGCCGCATGGGGAGACCTCCTTGGTGTCAAGAAGGCGGAGCGTGAGGCCTTGATGACAGGACTCTCTTCGTCTCTGTATCGTATCTACGAGAGCATCAGGGAAAAAAGAGGTGGCAAAGCCGTGGTGCCTCTTCGCGACGAGGCCTGCCAGGGCTGTTATATGCATGTCCCGCCTCAGCTTTTTGTCAGGCTAAAGAGAGGCGATGAAGAGATAATACGGTGTCCCCATTGTGACAGAATACTCTTTGTTGAGAAGGCGGCTGAGGTAGAGGCCCCCTGAGATGACTCAAAAGTCATTAGACTTCTCTGCTCCATCAGAGTCCCTTGGCGGTAAACCACTCTCGTCAGGCGAGAGGCTTCTTCTGGCCCTTGCCGAGGACCTTGATCTAAAAAAATCCATTAAAAAACTTGATATCACCATGGACGAGGCAAGAGAGCTGTTGCTTGGACTTGTCCATGCCAAGAGGCCTCCGGTGCGGAGGACTCCCTCAAAGTCGGCAGTCCCCAAGGCTATAGCCCCAAGGCCTTGTCCTTCATCAAAGGGCGGGAATACCTATGAGCTATATGTAGACGGAGGCTCGCGCGGTAATCCGGGCCCGTCAGGTGCCGGTGCCGTCATAAAAGGCCCCGACGGCACCGTTGTAAAGAGGCTGAAAAAAGGGCTTGGCATGGGTACCAACAACAGGGCCGAGTACATGGCCCTTATAATGGGAGTTGAGGCGGCCCGCAAGCTTGGCGCGGAACGCCTATGTATTTACGCCGATTCCGAGCTTATGGTCAGGCAGATAAGCGGCAGATATAAAGTAAAAAGTCCAGTACTACAGCCCCTTTACAAGAGGGCCAGAGGCCTTCTCTCCTCTTTTAAGACATTCAAGATAACCCATATCCCCCGTGCCTTGAACAGCGAGGCCGACGGCCTTGCCAACGAGGCCATGGACGCCGCAGGAAGATAGGTCTCTGGCGCCGGGCGTATCGTTGTACACCTTTTCTTTTTTTCTCTTCTACTTGATTTAGGGGTCGCTTTCAGCGTATTATAAACATTCGATGTAAGTTATAGTTTCCCTTAGTAAATGCAGGGAAGTGTTGCTTACCGGAAGGACGCCGGAGGGCATGAGGCGGCCGCGCTCGGCTCAGGCCGAGGGAGGAAAGTCCGGACACCGCAGGGCAGGGAGGTCGCTAACAGCGACCGGGGGTAACCCCAGGGACAGGGCCACAGAAAATAGACCGCCCCTTCCTTGTGAAGGGGTAAGGGTGAAAAGGCGGGGTAAGAGCCCACCAGCCTGCCGGGCGACCGGCAGGGCTTGGCAACCCCCTCCCGGTGCAAGACCGAATAGGTTCCGTTTCAAGGGCGGCCCGCCCTTCGTCTCTCCTCTGTGAGAGCGGGCGGAACGGGTAGGTTGCTTGAGGCCTGCGGCAACGCGTGGTCCAGATGAATGGCCGCCGTTCCCCTTCGGGGGAATTACAGGATCCGGCTTACAAAATACCCTCCGGCGTCCTTCTTGTTTATGTATCGGCACTGCGTCCCATGGAGTTATGTTTTTTTATAAAAGACCCTCGAAAGCACTGCTGTAGAGGGGGCATAACGAGTATCTCCGGAGAAGATGCCGCTGTCTTTATCTATGAGGCCCCTAATCGTGGACACATCAGGAATCACCCCGCCGCAGAAGTCCTTTCCCGGCCCTTGAACCAACTTTTAATAAAAGCCCTATGGGCGCGGAAGAGTTTAAAATGGGTATAAAGCTAAAGTATGCGATAATCCTGTCTATCCTCCTCTGCGCCATTACCTCTGTCATGGGCGTATTCATGGTGGTGAGCCAGAAACACTCCATGGAGTCGCAGATACGCTCCATGGCCGGCGCTGTTACAGAGGGATTCTCCCGCAACAGCAAGTTCCCCATCCTTGAGAACGACAGCCTCGCCATGAGCCAGCTCATAGAAAACATCCTTAAAAATCCCACTATTTCAGAGGCCTATATCCTTAACGAGAGTTTCGTAGTCGAGGCCCACAGGAATATGCAGACCATAGGCGAGAAGTTTTCCCTTGCCGGGCGCATCAAGAAGGCGCGGGGAGACTACCCCTGGGTTATAGCCGAGGACGATGACGCCATTACCTATGCGACGCCCATATTTTTTAAGGATACGATGGTAGGCTACACGGTTGTCTCTTTTTCCAAGGCCTTTATCAGTGAGAGGGTGAGGTCCGCTGTAACGAGTCTTGTTGTCATTACCATTCTCGCCATAATCTTTGTATCCATACTATCCATACCCCTTGCATCGGGTTTTTTGGCGCCCATTTTCATGCTCTTGAAGGGCACCAAGGAGATAGTGCTCGGCAACTTTGATTATAAGATACCCGAGGGGCGCGGCGATGAGGTCGGCGAGCTTGTGCGGTCTTTTAACCAGATGGCCTCGGAGCTCAAGAAAAAGGAAGTAATGAGGGAGGTCTTCAACCTCTACGTCAGCCCTGATGTGGCTGATGAGATATTAAAGGCCCCTGAAGGCCTTGACCTTGGCGGAAACAGGCGAAGGCTTACCGTTGTCTTTGCTGATATCAGGGGGTTTACACGTCATGTCAGGTCCATGAGCGCCGAGCAGACCGTTGCCATACTTAACAGATACTTCAGCCTTATCACCGAGGTGGTCTTCAGCTTCGGCGGCACTATCGACAAGTTCATCGGCGACGCCGTGATGTGCGTCTTCGGCTCTCCTATATATACGGCCGCCCATCTTGAGCAGGCCGTGAAGACGAGCGTAGCCATAAGGGATGTGCTTCAGAAGGTTAATGTTATGAGAGAGGCCCGTGGAGAGTCTGCTTTTTTAATGGGCATAGGGATTGATTCAGGCTCGGTAATCGTCGGCAATATGGGCTCCATGCAGAGGATGGAGTACACTGTAGTCGGCGAGGCCGTTAATATGGCCTCGCGCC
>CAYYUX010000051.1:0-12704 GCA_964474975.1 uncultured Thermodesulfobacteriota bacterium | reverse complement strand
CAGGGAAAATGCTTATAATATCAAATCTCATAAGAGATTATTCTTCACCAAGCAGTCCTTCAAGGAGATGAACAATGACCTGTTTATCTTCCATCCGTACTTCTTTTATAGTCTCCGGGATTACGGGGAGGAGTATCTCTCCAAGGGGACCTTTTATCTCGAAGACGTCGTTTCCGCCGCCTGCGGAAAAAACTCTGCTTATGCTTCCAAGCTCCCTGCCGTCATCAGCGCGTACATTAAGTCCAACAAGGTCTTTATAATAATATTCACCCGCTGGCGGCTCAGGAATATCTTTCTCAGGGACAGAAACCTCAACTCCGGCAAGGGGAGCGGACTCTTCTCGCTGATTATATCCCTCAAGAGTAAGAAGAAAAAGCCCGGTCTGCTCCCTCACCTTTGTTACATAGAGGGGTTTTAGCCCTTTATTGAGAATAACGAAGACTTTATCCCAGATAAAATCTTCTATACCGTCATAAGGTTTGAACTTTATCTCGCCTTTAACTCCATGGGGCGTTGAAAATCGCCCGATGGGGACCATCTTTTCCTGATTGTCCTTATTCAATTATCTCAAGCACACAGCGTTTATGGAGCCTTGTTGAAGCGGCCGTTAATATGGTCCTCATTGCCTTTGCTGTCCTGCCCTGTTTTCCGATAACCTTGCCAAGGTCTTCCTTTGCTACGGAGAGCTCTATGACAGAGGTCCTCTCACCCTCTGCCTCGGATACAGAGACTGCATCGGGATTATCAACAAGCGCCTTTGCCATCTGCTCTACAAGTGCCTTCATAACCACTCCCCCACCGTATGAGAAAAAAACCAGATCGCTACCTCTGCCGGCCCACGGAAATTTTACAGAAGGGCATTTCATGCCCATTACAGCGTAGCCTCAAAAAAACATAAATTCTGCGATAATAGATGGTACGTCGCGCCGAATACGCATCATAATATGCGCATAGATTCTATTATCCAGAAGGCTCGGATAGGCTCGTTATCAAAAGGCCTTATATATATACACGCCCTTTACGCTACGGGCATATAAGGCCCAGTGGCCTCAGGCGGCGGCTGTTTCATTGAGGACGCCGGACTTTTTAATTAACTGCTCAACCGTTTTTGTAGGCGTAGCGCCGTTGGAGAGCCAGTAACGGAGCCTCTCACCCTTAAAGTCTATCTCTGCAGGGTCTACATTTGGATTGTAATGACCCAATATCTCGATAAATTTACCATCCCTCGGCGAATCCGAGGCCGCTACGACCACCCTGTAATAGGGTTGTTTCTTTGCGCCATGTCTTGTAAGCCTTATCTTTACGGACATTTAAAAAACTACCTCCTCTTGCGTTATCAAGCTAGAAACTCATATTCTGGAACATTCCCTTAAGTCCGGCCGCTCCGGACTTTTTAACTTTTTTCATCATCTTGCGCATCTGCTGGTACTGCTTCATGAACTTGTTTATATCCTGCACCGTTGTGCCGCTTCCCCTTGAGATGCGTTTTCTTCGAGAGGCGTTAAGGCAGGCGGGGTTGCGCCGTTCTTCCCTGGTCATGGAGTTTATTATGGACTCTATCTTTGTCAGCTGGGAGTCATCAATCTTAAGATTTTTTGCCTTTTTCATGGCCCCGAAGCCGGGTATCATGGATAGAATATTCTCGATAGAGCCCATCTTTTTAATACGTTTGAGCTGATCCTTGAAGTCATCAAGGGTAAATACGTCTTTTCTAATCTTTTGATCCAGCTCAAGGGCTTCTTTTTGCTCCATCGTGGACTGAGCTTTTTCCACGAGGGTAAGGACATCTCCAAGGTCAAGTATCCTTCCGGCGACACGTGAGGGATGAAAGACCTCAAGGCAATCATACTTTTCGCCCGTGCCTATGAATTTGATGGGTTTACCCGTAATCATACGCATTGAGAGGGCCGCGCCGCCCCTTGCGTCGCCATCGAATTTTGTAAGGACCACACCGCTTACGTCAAGGGTGGAATCAAAACCCCTGGCCGTGTTTACGGCGTCCTGACCTGTCATGGAGTCGGCGACAAAGAGTATCTCGGCGGGGTTAAGAATGTCTTTCAGCCCCGTAAGCTCGCCCATAAGGGTCTCGTCAATATGAAGCCTTCCGGCGGTATCGACGATAAGGGTATTGTAACCCTTGAGGCCGGCTATCCTCAGCGCCTCTTTGCAGACATCGGCAGGCGTGTCGTAGCCCGAGCTGTCAAAGCAGTCCACGCGTATCTCCGAAGCAAGGGTCTTCAGCTGGTGCACGGCGGCAAGGCGGAAGAGGTCCGCCGGAACAAGATAAGGCGTTCTGCCCTGTTTTTTAAGGAGATAGGCAAGCTTTGCCGCAGTAGTTGTCTTACCGGAGCCCTGCAGACCGCAGAGCATGATTACGGCGGGTTTACCTGATAGATTCAGGGCAGAGTCTTCTCCGCCGAGTATGGCCGTAAGCTCGTCATGGACTACCTTAGTGAACTGCTGACCTGGAGTAAGGCTCTCAAGGACCTCTTTACCAAGGGCTTTTTCACGTATGGAGGCTACAAAATCCTTGACTACCTTGAAGTTTACATCGGCCTCAAGAAGGGCGAGGCGGACGTCTTTAAGGGTCTCGTTTATGTTGGACTCGCTAAGGGAGCCTTTGCCCCTTACGTCGCGCAGTACCTTACTGAATTTATTTGATAGAGATTCAAGCATAGCCATTATCTATTTAAGTTGATATTAATCGAGATTTAATACGATATCATATAAGAAAAAGCGCAACAGTGTCAAGGCCTTTGTGCCTAACGGAAAAATAATTCGGCACAGGGAGAGATGGATGAGCCATTTACGTAAATCTTGACCGTTGACATGGCCGAGTTTTTCCTGTTATTCTATAACTTATGACAGGTATGCATAGCATCATTCTCCTTATACTCCTCACCCTCTTTGCATTTTTCCTGAACCTCCCATTCGGCTACCTGAGAGGGAAGACGAGAAAATTTTCTTTTTTATGGTTTCTATATATTCATCTGCCAATACCTTTTGTTGTTATCTTCAGGCTTATCGCGGGATTCAGTTTGAAGATTGTCCCCATAGTACTTGCGGCTTCCATCGCAGGACAGGTCATAGGCGCGCGGATTGATAAATTCAGGTGCCGAAAAGGGGCCGGAAATGAAGGGCGATAAAAACAGGACAGGTTATTTCAGGGCTCAGCGCAGGTCGCCGGGGCCCATTCACGCAGGGTCTGTTCTTCGCGGAGCGCTTCCAAACATAGCCATCGGGCCGCGCCTCAAAGAGTTCAAGCTAAGACGCGAGTGGCCCGAAATTGTCGGCACTGCCATAGCCGCGAGGGTCGCGCCCAAAAATCTTATAAAAAGCACCTTATACTGCATAGTATCATCATCGGCCTGGATGACGGAGCTTAACTACCAGAAACTCCTCATCATGGAGAAGATAAACAAGGCTATCGGTGAAAATACCGTAAAAGAGATAATATTTAAGCCCGGCATTGTAAGTGTCGGCAAAACCGCTACCCCGCCAGCCGATGAAGCCCCTCAAAAGTGCAGTCTTACGAGTACGTTTATAGAGTCAGCCACCTCGGACATAAAAGACGAGGCACTTAAGACCCTCCTTAAAAGGGTTATGAAAAAATACCCCTTTTAGATAGAGCCATACGTCATTTATTCCCCCCCTGTGGCCCTAATAAGACCGCTTAATTTATCAATATTATAATATAAATCCCCTTCCCTCTCAGCTTAATATAATCGGTCTCTCAAGCATAGGCTCCCTCTGCACATCTACCCCGGCAACGGCCTCAACAAGGACACGGGAGGCCGCTTTTCCCTTCTTTGGATGAATAAACCTCATTCTCAGGGGCCACAATGCGTTATTATTAAGCTCCCGGAGTAGCTCCTCAACACGTGACGCAGTAAATATGATAAAAAAACGGCCCGACTCCCCGATGAGATGCTCAGCCGCCCCTATAAGGTCGCTAAGCCCTCCGTAGACCTCGCTCCTTGCCGCGTTACGTCCCTTTTCAGGGCAGGAACGCCCGCAACCCGACTTTATATAAGGCGGGTTGGAGATTACGTGAGTAAAGGCCCCTCTCGGGAATAGCTCTGCAACTCTTCTGTAATCGCCCTCTACAATAGATATACTCCCGCACAGGCCGTTAGACTGCGCGTTTCTTCTCGCGCTATCAACGCGTGCGCTCTGGATCTCAAGACCGGTTATCGTAATATCTTTATTTTTTGAGAGCAGTATGAGGGGCAGGGCCCCGGAGCCTGTTCCGAGATCTATGAGATTGTCTTCCCGGTAAAGGGGCGGGATGAACCCCGCGAGCAGGAGGGTGTCTGATGTTATCGCATCGAATGGGGCGGGTTCATATGTAAATCTGCCTATCTTTTCCATATGATGGCATTGCTACGAGTATAACCCGCCACAAGAGGCGCCTCACTCAGCTTCCCGCTGGCTTGTCGTGGACGTTGATGGTAAGCCCTGTGAGGAGTTTCGGGTAAAAATATGTGGATTTTTGCGGCATCTTGCACCCTGCCTCGGCAACGGCCTTTACATCAGAGACCTTTGTGGGGTTAAGGAGAAAGACTATCTCGTTAGCAGGGTTATCCATGGAGGCAAAGGCGTCTTTGTAGTTTTTGACGTATATGATATTTTCCTGCCTCTCCTGCGCGCCCCGTGATATGCCGAGAATCTTACTGAGTATCAGCTCATGAAGGACCGTTACGTCGAGGCCCCTGTAAACCACGGGCATGTCATCATCAAAGAGGTCACCAAGATCTATATCAGGCAATGCTGTAAGGAGGTAGCACGCATTTTCACCTTTCAGGTGCATACCAAAGCAATTTGCCTCTCTGCCCTTATCTTCCATAAAGGCCACAAGGGCTCCGTGGACTTCATCCTTTGTGTCATCTGTATAGCCCAACTTGTCAATTCTAAAGTATTTTTTTAGTTTATCTATGAACTCATCAGCATTAAAGCCGGGCAGATTATGGATAACCCTGTGCGTGGGCCATACAGTCATGCCCTCGTCATCCATATTAGAAAAATACATCATTACATAGTCATAAGGCTGATCTCCCACGGCATTTGGGTTCTTCGCCCTCATCATGTTTCTATAATTTATACTGGTCTCGTAGCGGTGATGGCCGTCGGCTATGAATAGGGCCTTATCCTTCATCACGGCAGTAACGGTCTCAATGACGGAAGGGTCGGTTATCTTGTAGATGATATTCTCAACTCCCTCGTCATCAAATACATCAATGTCAGGAGTTTTACCCTCGACAACACCGGCAAGAAGCTTATTCACCGTAAGCTCAGCATCTGAATAAAGGGTGAAGATACAGCTGAAATTGGCCCTGCATGCGCTGATTAGCTGTAAGCGGTCTACCTTAGGCCCAGAGAGAGTCCTCTCATGGGCATGAATCTTGCCCTCGCCAAAATCATCTATCTTCGATAAGGCTATAAAACCCTTACGTGCCGATACGCTTCCGTCAAGCTGTGTGTAGCGCTGAATGTAGTAGTATATGGCCGGTCTCTCGTCTTTAACAAGAAGGCCCTCGGCAAGCCATTTATTCAGCATCGATGCAGACCTCGTGTATTTATCAGAGCCCGGGCTGTCGTCGTCTTTTGCCTGCCCGAGGATAAGCCGCACCACGTTATTGGGGTGACGGGCAAGAAGCTTTTTAAGAAAATCAGGGGATATTACGTCATAAGGCGGAGCCATTACAGCAGTAAGGTCACCTGTTTTTTTCTCATTATACATTACGGCGTTAAAGGGCTTTATATCTGCCATGGGCTAAGCTTTCCTCACTTTGAATTTTATTTGGGTCTGCTACTATACCTTATTTAGGGTCTTAATAAAACCTGTTTTTTTATTTCATGGTTCAGAATATCAGCCGATTCCAGCAAGCTCAAGCCTCTCGCTCCATCTCGCCATAAGGGCCTTCATTATCCACGGCCCGGGGCCGGCACAAAGCCCGGGGTTATCCTTGACGAGAGAGGCGGCCTCATTCCTTGCGGCCTTCACGAGAGTAAAATCCATAAGAGCCCAGGAAAACCTGAAATCAGCAAGGCCCGACTGCCTCTGCCCGAGATAATCACCGGGGCCGCGTATCTTGAGGTCTTCCTCGGCTATGCGGAAGCCGTCTGTTGTCTCTTCCATGACCTTCAGCCTGCCGTAGGACTCGGCCGAGAGGTAATGGCTTACCATAAGCAGACAATATGATGCCCTCTTTCCCCGCCCCACCCTCCCCCGGAGCTGATGAAGCTGTGCAAGGCCGAACCTCTCGGCATGCTCAACACAGATAACCGTGGCCTCTGGCACGTCAAGGCCCACTTCTATTACGGTGGTGGAGACAAGGATATCAATCAAGCCGTCCTTAAAGTCCCTCATTACGGCGTCTTTTACCGCGGGCTTCATCTTGCCGTGGATAAGGGCGAGATTAAATTCCGGGAAGACATCCTTTTCAAGGCGGGCCTTTTCCCCTGTGGCATCTTTCAAATCCAGCTCCTCGGATTCCTCTACAAGGGGATACACTATGTAGGCCCTGCCCCCGGAGCGCACCTCGCGGGATATGAGTTCATATGCCCTCTCTCGATGTCCTTCTCGAATAAGAGAAGTTTTCACAGGGGACCGTCCCGGCGGCAGTTCATCTATTACAGAGACCTCGAGGTCGCCGAAGACCGTCATTGAGAGGGTCCTTGGTATTGGCGTGGCAGTCATTATAAGCACATCGGGAGAGACAACATCGCCCTCAGGGCCTTCCGTCGCAATCAGGCCCTTGTGTTTAAGCTCTGCCCGTTGCAGGACTCCGAAACGATGTTGCTCGTCTATCACAACAAGGCCAAGGGCCTTGTATCGGACATCTTTCTGTATGAGGGCGTGCGTGCCGACAATGATGTCAACAGACCCGTCTCGAATCGATTCAAGGGCGGCGCGCCTCCCTGCGGAGGTAAGGCCGCCCGTAAGGAGACAGCGCCTAAGTCCAATCCCTTCGGCATACTTCCCGATAGTCTCATAGTGCTGCTCGGCGAGTATGCTCGTCGGGGCCATGATAGCCCCCTGACGCCCCGAGCCGACGGCAAGGACCAAGGCCATAAGGGACACGATGGTTTTACCTGCACCCACATCGCCCTCAAGGAGCCTGTTCATGGGCGCGGCGCTTGCCATGTCGCTTTTTATCTCTGCCATTACACGCTCCTGCGCCCTTGTTAAGGCAAAGGGCAGTAGCTCGCGGAGCCTCTTCTCAAGCCCCCGCTTATCGGCACCATCTCCATAAGAGCGGAGGCCCTTCTTTTTTTTCGCCTGACCGCGTTTCAGGAGGATGCCCGTCTCAAGGAGGAATAACTCATCGAAGGCAAGGGCTCTCATAGCAGACAGCTTTACGGAGGACTTGGCCTCCGATGGCATGGAAGTTGGAAAGTGCGTCTCCAAAAGCGCCGAGGGGAGATCTGCAAACCCCGTACGCGCGAGTACATCCGGCGGAACGCCTCCGGGGGCCATAGGAGCGTATTTTTTAACCACCGCATGAATAATCTTTCTAAAAGTCTTCTGATGAATACCCTCTATCTCCGAGTATACGGCGACTATGCCCTCAGGCAGGGGCGCCTCGCGCTCATCATCGCCCATAACCTCTATATCGGGGTGTATCATCTGCAGATTGCGGCCAAACCTTGTGACTGTTCCGTGGATAAGGAGCTTTCGGCCAGGCGTAAAGCGCTTCATGTAAGCCGCCCTGTAATGGAACCACTTCAGGTGAAGGAGGGCCGAGCCGTCATCGGCTACAACCTCGAAGACCTTTCTCCTGCCATACCCCGTCTCTCCGGCCACGGCCACGGAGGCCCTTATCTGAGAGGTTTCACCGGCAGATAGCTCCCTTATTTTTTTTAAAACCCTTCGGTCCTCGTAGCGGAGAGGCAGATAATAGAGTAGGTCAAAAACTGTCTTAAGCCCCTTTTTTTCAAGCCTCTCTGAGAGCCTCGGGCCGATGCCCTTTATCTCCGTAAGGGGAGTCAGAATCTTTTTTATATTCAATGCCGCTTCAGAGGCTATAGCCTCATCAAGAGACGGGCCTGTGAGCTTAAGGGCCTTTCGGACGGCAGTCTTTTTCCCTTCCATGGGCAAAGCATCGAAGCCGTCAAGAGTTGCTCCAAGAAGCTCAAGGAGATGAAAAAGCTCGCCCGATGGTTCCATGGCAAGGGCCTCGCCGATAAGAGACGAAGAAAGGGCCTCAAGCCCCTTAAGGGCGCCAAGATGGGCAAAACCGCTACGGGAGGCGAATTCAAGGGGTTTTTTAATTGCCGAGAGTAGGGCCCATAACCTTTGTATATTTATAGCCATTGTTTAAAGACAGCACTGAAGAGATTATGCCATGCCCTACATTTCCACCCTCGTTATCACGCCGTGAAGCTTGTTATGGGGGAGTTTATAGAACTGCATATATGTGGGAGTTATCTTCTTGATAAGTGAAAAAACCTTCCAGAGGATATTATTGGACGTAATCTCATCGTGACCGTAAAAGATGACCTTGGCCTTTATACCCGCTGTTTTCAGAATACCGGCCACATCAGGCACCTCCATATATCCGGTGCGTATCTCAAAAACCCGAAGCCCATCGGCAAGGTCGTCCTTAAAAAAATAATTCAGCCCAAAGGGTTCATCAAGGCGCAATATGGAGACGATGATATTGTCCTCGTAAATGATGTTGTTCTTGAACATGGTATGTACTATATAGGGGGCGATAAACATCTCGTCCTTGGCAAAAAAGAGCCCTGAGCCCTTTATCTTAGGCAGTTTCTTGTAGAGCTGGTTGTAGCTCAAGAGGAAGGTATCGAGTTTCAACGGCCTCATGGAACGGTAGAGTTTTTTCTGCCCCTCCGTGTATATGAGTATGATGCTGAATGGTATCATGGCGATAACAATAGACCAGTAGCCTCCGTGAGGTATCTTGAAGGTGTTGGAGGCGAAATATGTAATATCTAAGAGCGTGATGAGCCCGGCTATGGCCATCTTGAGGCGTTTTTTTCTTTTGAAAAAAATCCAGCACATGGTTATGCCCGTTATGGACATGGAACCCGTGACAGCGAGCCCGTATGCCGCGGCAAGGTGTGAGGACTCCCTGAAGTGATTGATTATGATGATGACAAATATAAGCAGGAACCAGTTGACAAAACCGATATATATCTGGCTTATCATGGCCGCCGAGGTATATGAGACCTTGAACATGGGCAGTATCCTCGTGGTAATGGCCTGATAGACAATGGAAAACAGCCCGCTTATCATGGCCTGCGAGGCAATGATGGTGGCGAAAATACTGAGAATCAGGAATGGGATATAGAGGACACTCGCCTCGGAGAATATCATGGAGTAGAGGACGTTTTTTGTCCCCGGATGTGTAATGAGAAATGCTCCCTGACCAAAGTAATTAAGGACAAGGGCGACAAAGACAAAATTCCAGGCCTTTACGATGGGCATCCTGCCGAGATGTCCCATATCTGCGTACATGGCCTCGCCGCCTGTAGCGCAGAGCATTATCTCCGAGAGGATGAAAAAACCGGCAATACCGTGGTGCATGATAAAATCAATGCCGTATAAGGGGTTTAGAGCCCTTATAATGGAAGGAAATGTAAATATGGAGATAATGCCCGATACAGCAAGGGAGCCGAACCATAACATCATAATGGGGCCGAAGGCGCCTGCCACCCTTTCGGTACCCTTGCTCTGAACGGAAAAGAGGATGATGGCTATGACACAGGCCGCAAGGACAAGAATATCCTGATTCGTATGGGCCAGTGCCGGTATAAGCAGAGAGCCCTCTACGGCGCTGAGGATACTGATGGCAGGGGTTATAACGCCGTCGCCGATAAGAAGGGATACGCCGATAAAGGTAAGTATGGATACTATACCGAGCTGACGGCTTGATTTGAGGTAGGGCGATAGTATCTCTCTGAGGACTATCTGACCGCCCTCGCCGCGTTTGCTGAGGTTGGTGGCAAGCCAGGCATACTCCACGGTGACAAGGGATATAAGCGTCCAGACTATAATAGAGAGGACACCTATGACATTCCTTTCCGTTGGTCTGGCGAAGAGAAAGACAACTGTGAGGGTGTATATGGGGCTTGTCCCGATGTCGCCGAAGACTATGCCGAGGGACCTGATTATCTTTTTCATCTCATGCCTTCAAAAAAAGCGGCTTACAGTAGAACATTCGAGCCCCTTTTTTTTCCTCAGAGCAGACTCTTTGAGCTCTTGTTTATCTCCCCATGATATGCCTGCAGGCTTTTTACTTCAAGACCTGAGTTAAGCAGGGTCTTTATGGCAAGGACCGCCGCCCTTGCGGCGGCAACGGTGGTAAAGTAGGGTATGCCGAAGTCAAGAGTAGTCCGACGTATGGAATATGAGTCACGTACGCTATCGGCGCCAAAAGTCGTATTAAATACCATATCCACCTCACGGCTCTTTATCCTGTCCACGATATTGGGCCTGCCCTCGGCTACTTTGTAGACTTGAGCAGTCCTGACGTTGTTTTTGTTCAGAAAATCAGCCGTCCCCGAGGTAGCGAGAATCTCAAAGCCAAAATCCAGAAGGGCCCTCGCAAGAGGTAGTATGGCCTCTTTATCATCGTCTTTAACGCTTATAAAAACAAGCCCCTTAAGGACTATGTTGTTGCCCGCGGCGAACTGCGCCTTGACAAAGGCACTTCCAAAATCAGGGCCGATGCCCATGACCTCGCCAGTGGACTTCATCTCCGGGCCAAGAAGCGTATCAACGCCGGGGAATTTTATAAATGGGAATACGGCCTCTTTAACCGTTGTATAGGCGGGATGAACCTCTTCAGTAAAACCAAGCTCAGTGAGGGTTTTGCCCACCATGATGGAAGTGGCAAGGCGCGCAAGGGGCACGCCGATGGTCTTACTCACAAAGGGTATGGTCCGCGAGGCCCTCGGGTTAACTTCGATTACATAGACCTCACTGCCCTTTACGGCGTACTGCACGTTCATAAGCCCCACCACATTCAGGGCCTTTGCCAGCAAAACAGTCTCGCGCCTTATCTCGGCCTCAATCTCCGCCTCAAGAGAATAGGGAGGTATGGAGCAGGCGGAGTCTCCGGAGTGAACGCCCGCCGCCTCGATATGCTCCATGACAGCGCCTATGACAACGCGCGTTCCATCGCTTACGCAGTCCACGTCCACTTCTATGGCGCCGCTTATGAAGCGGTCTATGAGGACGGGATGCTCAGGGGATGCCTCGACGGCCCTTTGCATGTAATCGATAAGACTCTCCTCAGAGTAGACCGTCTCCATGGCCCTTCCGCCAAGGACATAAGAAGGGCGCACCATGACGGGATATCCAATCTTCGCGGCTATGAGTATAGCCTCTTCTTCTGAGCGGGCAAGGCCATTTTCAGGGCGTTTCAGCCCGAGACCTTCAAGAAGGGCCTCAAAGCGCTCCCTGTCCTCGGCCTTGTCAATGGAGTCGCTCGAAGTGCCGAGGACCTTTACGCCGGCCTTTTCAAGGGGTACGGAGAGGCGAAGAGGCGTCTGTCCGCCCAGCTGGACGATAATGCCAATGGGTTTTTCTCTCTCCACTATGGCAAGGACGTCCTCAAAGGTAAGGGGCTCGAAGTAGAGGCGGTCCGAGGTATCATAATCCGTGGATACGGTCTCGGGGTTGCAGTTTATCATGATGGACTCATAGCCCTCGCTCTTCAAGGCAAGGGAGGCCTGCACACAGCAGTAATCAAACTCAATGCCCTGACCGATGCGGTTGGGGCCATTACCAAGGATGATGACCTTTTTTCTATCCGTCGGAGGGGCCTCGGACTCGGCCCGGCCTTCTTCGACGCCACCCTTTAAGATATTGTAAAAAGGTCTTTCAAAGGCAGAGTATAGATAGGGCGTAAAGGCCTCAAACTCGGCGGCGCAGGTATCAACGGTCTTATAGACGGGACGTATTCCCGCCTCGCCTGCCCTCTTTATGAGCTCCAACTCAGTTATGCCAAAAATATTGGAGAGGTATTTGAAAGAAAAACCCCACTGCTTCGCGCGTAGAAGAAGCTTTGTATCAAGGCCCGAGCGGGCCGCCTCGTAGAGTTCGGCCTCAAGGCCTACTATATCCTCAAATTCTCTTATAAACCAGGGGTCTATGGCCGTAATAGCGTAGATATCATCTGCGCTGAGCCCGGCGCGAAGGGCCTCGCAGATATACCACGGACGGCCCGGCGTGGGCTTGGAGAGGCGAGCGCGGATACGCTTCAACTCGGCCTCACTGGGAGTAAAAAACGAGGCCTCGCGGTCTTTCTGTATCTTCCACTCAAATCCATAGGAGCCCGTCTCAATGGAGCGCACGGCCTTGTTAAGGGCCTCCTTAAAGCACCTCCCAATGGCCATGGCCTCGCCTACGGACTTCATCTGTATCGTAAGGGTGGGGTCGGCGTCGGGGAACTTCTCAAAGGCAAAGCGCGGAACCTTTACGACAACATAATCTATGGCAGGCTCAAAAGACGCCGGGGTTTTTTTAGTAATATCATTGGGTATCTCATCAAGGGTATAACCCACGGCAAGGAGGGCGGCAATCTTCGCGATGGGAAAACCCGTGGCCTTGCTGGCAAGGGCGGAGCTGCGCGATACCCTCGGGTTCATCTCAATGACGCAGATGCGGCCATTCTTCGGATTCTGGGAAAACTGAATATTGCTCCCGCCTGTATCAACGCCTATCTCCCTGATGA
>CAYYUX010000050.1:0-12726 GCA_964474975.1 uncultured Thermodesulfobacteriota bacterium | reverse complement strand
ATCAAGGGGTTAGCCGATTTTTGGCTGACCCTTTTTTTTGTAATTATATGGTTTTTGCCCAGCAGGCGGCAACTCCGTCACCGGGAACGGAGAAAAAGATAAGGCAAGGCCGCTTGCTACGAAGGCATCGGAAGAGGCTTTTTGTCTGGACTCTACTTTGGACTATGTAGCATAATAAGTAAATCAGATTGGAGAGTTTTAGACAAACCCTGGTATCACAAGATTAGTGAGCCGCTTCCGGCTAAGTGCGCAATTTGCAGTGAGAGGAAAATGTCAGATAATACGTGCTTTGACAAGTCTATTTTGTGGTTTTTTATCCTGCTCTTCGCCTTCCTCATGGGCATGGTTTTCAGCTATACACCGTACCGCATAGGGGACAGCTCAGAGTATATGATGGCCACAGAGAGTATTATCTATGATCACGACCTCGTATATGACAAAGCCGTGGACCTCAAGAGGACACTTGAGCGCAAGCCCGTGACATTTGATACTCCCGCGGGGCTACATCTAATTAAAGATACGCGTGACGGCAAGGTAAGGTTCGGGCTCCATTCTTTTTATTATCCTCTCTCAGCGGCTCCATTCTATCTGGCCTTCTCTGTCTTCGGGAAGCCTTTCTCTTATTTCGGTTTCTACTTTTTCAACGCCCTTATGTTTTTCGGCTCTATACTCATGGGTTTTTTGTATCTCAGGGATAAAAATGGAGACACTTGCGCCATCATCACCTCAGCCCTCTTCTTTTTGCTTTCCGCCTCCATGACCTATGTGCTCTGGATACATTCCGAAATGCTGATGCTCTTTCTGGTAACAGCATATCTCTTTTTCTGGCACAAAGAAAAATATATTCTCTCGGCACTGTTTATTGGGTTTGCCGCAGGCGTCAAACTGCCAATACTCGCATTACTGCTTCCCTTCTGGTACGAACTCATCTTCAGCAAAAGGGAATACAAGAAAACTTTCATCTGCCTCGTTATAACCATAGCAATGCTCTCTCCGCAGATATTTTACAACGTCTACTACCTCGGCGCTTTCAACGCCGTGGTAAGGGAGGGAATGGCAAATCTTAAATTCATAACCCCCTCTACGGTAATAGGAAGCTTTATCAGCCCCTTCTACGGCCTCATCTGGTTTTATCCCATGGCCGCCGTGGCCGTAATAAATATGGAGCGAAAGGTAAAAAACTATCTTCTTCTTTTATCCTCAGTGGTAATAATTACTGCTATGAACTCTACTATGAACATAGTCTCTGATCAGGTGGGGCTAAGGTACCTCATGTTAATATACCCGCTCTTTTTATTTATCAGCGGTAAGATTACATTTAATCTACGCAACAAGGTATTAATAGCTTTATCAACTTTCATGATCGCAGGTGTTGTGATAAATCCCATAAATAATTCTTTAGCGCCTTTTCCTACCTTTTCGTGGCAGTTCACCTATCTTCCTTACAAGGTCTCAAAGTATGTACTGCACATCAAGGATAACCCCGAAGTGACCTTCAATTATAGTATAAAACTCGGGGAGCGCGTCGCAGTAATAGCACAGGATTTTCATGTTGCCGGAACTTCATGGTTGCAGGGAGATAAATGGGTCAAGTTCCTTATCCGTGGGGTTTCCAAAGGTGAAATCAGCGTGGCAGTAAACGGATGGCCGAGGCCGACACCGCAGAAATTTATGGTAAGGGTAAACGGAAGCAAGAAGTTTGATTTTTCCATAAAGCCGGGATGGACAAATACTTTTACAATACCAATTGGAGAAGATGACATTTATCATTACTCAGAGCGCCCGGTAAAGGACGTAGTCTATCTTGACCTTTATGCCGAAGCATGGAAGCCATCTGAGACTGTCAAGGGCAGTACGGACTCGCGTAATTACGGCATAGCCCCCGTGGCCATGTTTAACAATGACGAATTGTTATTCGGCAAAGCTCCTCCTGAAAGGGCAGAATAAGTCTCTATGGGTGCGTTGGACAATAGCCTGCCGCTTATTAGGCCGGAGTGCAAAGTATAAGATATGAAGTGCCGACCCTCGCCGTACCTTGGGAAATAACCCGCTACGTTTGGAAGAAACGATATTTTTTGTTATGATACTCAACTGCTGTTCTTGTTATCTATCTTAATTCAAAAGGTAGTGATTATGCCTGAAGATGTTTTTTTGTCAGTTGTCGCGCCTGTATTTAATGAGGAAGAAAATATTGAGAATGTCTTAAGGTACTGGAACGAAGTGTTGGATTATTCTGAATTTTGCAGTGAGATTGTAGTTACAAACGATGGCTCAACGGATAATACTGCTGGTATCCTGAAAAAAATGCAAAAGGAAATTCCAAGGCTTAAAGTTATTACCTTGAAGCAAAATGGCGGTTATGGTAAAGCGCTCACTACTTCCATACTGGCATCAAGGGGAGAGTGGGTGGTTACGTTGGACTCAGATGGTCAGTTTGACCTCAAGGAATACAGAGGGCTTCTCTCAAAAGCTCAGGCTGAGGGGCTTGATGGCGTTACGGGATACAGGGAAAAAAAAGAGGATACCAGATTCAGGGTCTTTGCGGACAGGGCATTAAATCTTATAGTAAGGACAATGTTCAGGGTTTCCTTCAGGGATACAAACTGCGCCTTGAAGCTGATAAAGGGCGATTTTATAAGACGGGCTAATATTGAGGCAAGGGGATATCCCGCTCCAACGGAACTTACCATCAAACTCTGCAAACTTGGCGCAAGGATAGGCGAGACAGGCATAACACATATTGAGCGGCAGGGCGGGCTCAGTAAACTCAACCCTCTCAGAGTCTCTATCGGTTTTCTTAAATTTCTGTTTTATCTGCGCTTAAAGATTTATCTCTATGACAAGAGAATTATTCACTCTCTTTAAGAGGACAGGCACATGGAACTAAAAGGCGTAATACTTGCCGCAGGCAGGGGAACGAGGATTCATCCCTTTAGCGAACGTTATCCAAAACCCATACTTCCAATAGCCAATAAGCCGCTCATGGCCTATCAGCTCGAACTCATGGCATCCATCGGCATAAAAGAAGTTATTGTTGTTATCGGTTATCTGGGGTACGAAATCGTACGGCATATCGGAGAGGGAGAGAAGCATGGCCTTAATATAAAGTACATAGAGCAGAAGGATACGCTCGGCATAGCGCATGCCCTCGGATGTCTGGAAAACGAAATCAACACCCCGTTCCTCTTGTTTCTCGGCGATATTTTTTTCGAGGCAGATGACATCGGCAGGATGGCATCTGCCATGGAGGACGACGATCTCCAATGCGTAATTGCCACAAAGATAGAAGAAGACAAGGAGATGATTAAACGTAATTTTGCCGTTGTCTTTGATGAAGATAATTTTGTAAAAAGGGTAATAGAAAAGCCCCGGTATACATCCAATAATCATAAGGGATGCGGCCTCTATCTTTTTGGCCTGCAGATATTCGATGCAATACGTCGAACGCCCCGCACAGCAATGAGAGATGAGTATGAAATTACCGATTCCATACAGATACTCATTAACGACGGCGGCAGGGTTAGGGGGCTCGAGGTTGTCAGGGAGGATACCAACCTTACCTTCCCGCAGGACCTTTTCAACCTGAACATGGCCGCATTAAGACAAAAGGGTTTAGATAATATTTTAGGCACGGAGACAGAACTTCACCGTGATGCAAAAGTCAATAACTGCGTTATCGGTGACAATGTGCGTATATCAGATAATGTTGTTATGCAAAATTGTCTTGTTTTTGAGAAGGTTACTGTGCCTTCCGGCAATGAGTTTATTAATTCCATAATAACGCCGGAAAGGGTCATTAAACTTCAGCCGGTGGAAGGTATATGAACAACAAAAAATTCAAAAAGGCATTGGTTACAGGCGGCGCCGGTTTTATCGGCTCCCATCTCATGGCCGGACTTTTGAACGAAGGCATGAAAGTCGTTGCCCTTGATAATCTCTCAATGGGTAAGAAGGAAAACGTTCCGCAGGGTGCAAGCCTTGTTGTGGGTGATGTACTTGATTATGAATCCCTGAGATCCGTACTCGAGAGCGGCATTGATATTGTTTTTCACGAGGCGGCGATAGTATCGATAAGGGAGTCGGCGAAGAATTTCTACAATGACGCTATGACTAATATCATGGGTACGCTTAACGTCTTACGCGCCTGCATGGAATTCGGCGTAAAAAAACTGGTATTCGCATCATCTATGGCAGTGTACGGCGACTCCCCAGAGAGGGTTCCCATACCCGAGGGAGAGCGCGAAAAGCCTATCGCTCCTTACGGGCTCTCGAAGCAGGCCTCAGAGCGCTACCTTTCTTTAATGGCCGAATCTAACCCCATAGACGTCATCTGCCTGAGGTACTTTAACACCTACGGAGAAAATCAGAGCTACACGCCCTATGTAGGCGTAATCACCATATTTGCCAACAGGCTAATGAAAGGCGAGGCGCCTCTTATTTTCGGTGACGGCAATCAGACGAGGGACTTTGTTTATGTAAAAGATATAGTAGATGCAAATATTAAGGCAATGTACGCTGATATACACAGAGGGATATTTAATGTAGGTACCGGTACAGGTACAACCGTAAGGCAGATTGCAGAGATACTTATAGACAAAATCAACCCGGCCATAACCCCTATTTACTCCGATGCCGTACCCGGTGAGCTGATTTACTCTGTTGCTGATATAAGTAGAATAAAAAAAGAGCTTAACTTTTCTCCCCGATATTCCATCAGGGACTCTATCGATAAAGTACTCAACCAATACAAGCTTTAATCTGCATCCCTATGTTTCTTGATACGAATAAAGTCTGCAAATTGAAAAAAGCAGGGCCAGCTCTTCCTGCCATCTTGCCTCTATCTTACCTTTCCAGTGTTCTTATCAGTTTCTTAGCTATGGATGGCACGTGTTTCACCGTGCCGTCGAATATTTCATATACTCCGATGTCTTCTTCATCATAGAATCTTGAGTTGGCCTTCTGATCCGTTACAATGGCCGCACCCGTAAGTGCAATCCCTGCGAAGAGTCCTCTTGAGCGTGAGTACGAGTAAATCTCAGCCTTCATGGTTATATCCGTTGCCGCCTCGCTGTGCCGTCCTACAGGGCCGGCCGCAACTGTTGCATCGGCGCCGAGGGTGAATTTAGCGCGCCGCAATCCGTCTACGCTCTTTTTTGTCCTGAAGACGAGTATTATGTCTGAAGACTGTGCGCCAGCCTGAAAGCCGAGGCTCGCGCCGGCGATGGTTATAAAGGAGGGATAACTCCAACCGGATTTGTTGTGTATAAGGACTACGCCCCGTCCGTATTTTGCGCCTACATACAAACCGGCTTTGAATACCGAGGGGATGATGGCAATGGCATGGGCCTCGCGAAGGAGATCCTCTGGTATGCTTTTTTCAGGTATGGCCATTATGTCTTCCATGACTTCAATGGCGTCCTCGACCTTGCGCGTCTCTTTTCTGCCAGCAAGGGCAGGGTATGAGCTTAATAACATCAGAAAAACAGCGATAAGAGCCGTTGTTATTTGTTTTTTCATGTGTTTTCCTCCTATACTGCAAATTTACACTTTATAAAGCCTTATGTCAATATTTAGGTAAAAAGTAAATAGGAGGCAGACTCCCTTCTTTCTTTTCTTTTTTTCCACACCGTTCACCTTTTGTAAAATTCATCAAAAACCCTAAAAACTCCTTGACACTCCCTTCTAAATGAAATAATATTTAATATTCCAATAATAACGGAGGCATAATAATGAAAGCGGTAGTCAAGACAGGCGGTAAACAGTACACAATTACAGAAGGCGATACCCTGAGAGTTGAAAAACTCGCGGGAGAGGTAGGCGCAACCATAAATCTCGACGAAGTACTTGCTGTCGGTGAGGGACAGGACATGAAAATCGGCGCCCCAACAGTAGAAGGGGCCACTGTAAAGGCCGAGATTATCGCCCACGGAAGGGGCAAAAAGATCATCGTATTCAAGAAAAAGAGAAGAAAAGGTTATAAGAAAAAACAGGGCCACAGGCAGGATTATACGGGTCTTAAGATATCGGAAATAAAGTACTGATACGAGGGAGAATACTCAAGTGGCGCATAAAAAAGCAGGCGGAAGCTCCAGAAACGGCAGAGACAGCAATGGTCAGAGAAGAGGCGTAAAGTGCTTCTCCGGACAACTCGTTCCCGCCGGTTCCATCATAATAAGACAGCTCGGCACAAGGGTGCATCCCGGAGATAACGTGGGCATGGGAAGGGACTACACCCTCTTCGCTCGTATCAACGGTGTTGTGCAGTTTGTTGATAAGGGCAAGAAAAAATTCGTCAATGTTCTCCCCGGCCAAGAGGTTCAATCACCCTCAGTGGCGTAAGTGGGCCGGAGGGCGTAGGAGGACAGAGGGCGTAGGTAGGACAGAGGGGGCAACTGGCACTGCGGGGTAAAATGGGACTGTGGGGAAAACAGGCACTGTGGGGTAAAATGAAACATTGGTCGTAAATGCGCAGTGAGCTTTAACGGGGCAAGGGCTTGAGAGGGCAGGGTTTGAAAAGAAAATAACAGGGGCGGAGTAAGGGGAGTCTATTTTTGAGCAGGGCGGAGTAAGAGGAGATATTGAACCTCTTTATATCCCGCCCTTTTTTTGTGTGAGTGTTTACGCTTGGGCGCATGATGTAATTTCATAGAAGTGAACCACCACCCATATTGGTTTTCTTTGCCAGGCTTTCTTTTTTCAAAAGAAAGCAAAAGGTTTTTAAACGATGAGATTTATAGACGAAGCTACGATTACACTAAAGTCCGGTGACGGAGGGAGCGGATGCGTGAGCTTTCGCCGTGAAAAATTCGTCGCCCGGGGCGGTCCCAACGGCGGTGACGGCGGCAGGGGCGGGGATGTCCTGGTGCGCGCCGATGAGAACCTCGCGAGCCTCCTTGATTTCCGCTACAAACGCAGCTACGAGGCCGACTCCGGGAGACCCGGCGCGGGCACGCTTAAGACAGGGAAAAAAGGCGAAGACATAATAATAAAAGTCCCCCGAGGAACCCTCATAATAAACGCCTCATCAGGCAACCTGATAGCCGATATTACCGATACGGAACAAGAGGTTCGTCTCCTTGAGGGCGGGCGCGGCGGCAAAGGCAACGCCCACTTTAAAAGTTCAAGATACCAGGCACCGAAATTCGCTCAGCCCGGCGAGGAAGGCGTTGAGATGGAGGTAAGGCTTGAGCTGAAACTCCTTGCCGACGTGGCCATCATCGGTATGCCCAACGCCGGAAAATCAACGCTTATCTCACGCGTATCTGCGGCAAAACCAAGGATAGCCGACTACCCCTTCACTACTCTGACTCCAAAGCTCGGCGTTGTAAAACGGAGTAACTTTTCCGAGTTTGTCATAGTGGACATACCCGGCCTTGTCGAGGGGGCCCATAGCGGCAAGGGCCTTGGCATACGTTTTTTAAAACACGTTGAGAGGACGAGTTTCCTCATCCATCTCCTTGACCTCTCGCCCTTTACGGAAAGGGACCCTATTAAGGATTATGAGATGATAAATAACGAGCTTGCCGCCTTTGACTCGGCGCTCTCGAAGCGGCCGCAAGTCGTTGTCCTTAACAAGACGGACATTACAGAGACAAAGGAGCGCGAGAAGGAACTCTTGAGTTTTTTCCGCGCTTCGGGTATAAAGGTTTTTTCCATATCAGCAGTAACCGGCAATGGCATTGAGGCGCTGATGAATTTTGTCGCCGAAGAGCTTGATAGCATTAAGAGGTCTGATTCCCGTGAATAAGATTTTGTGGAGGCCCTTCTGATGGGAGGAATCGCCACTTTAACGAGAAAAAAAATTATTGATGGCGCGCGGCGTGTTGTCTTGAAGATAGGCAGTGCCGTCCTTGCCGGAGATAATGATATTTTCAAGAGGGTCGCAAGAGACGTTGCCGCCCTTAAGGCCGATGGCAGGGAAGTGATCATCGTAACGAGCGGCGCCGTTGCCCTTGGCATGAAGGCCCTTGGGCTTACTGAAAGGCCCGCCACCATGCCTGAGACGCAGGCCGTTGCCTCGGCCGGTCAACTGAACCTCATGTTCAACTACAAAAAGGCCTTTACATCAGAGAAGCTCCTTATGGGACAGGTGCTTCTTACCCATGACGGCCTCTCGGACCGCAAGAGGTTTCTGAACGCTCGCAATACTGCGCTGACGCTACTCAAAATGGGGATTGTGCCTGTTATCAACGAGAACGACGCCGTTGCCACCGACGAGATAAAACTCGGTGATAATGATGAGCTCTCGGCCCTTGTCATCAACCTCGTGAACGCGGACATCCTTATAATACTCACTGATATTGACGGCCTTTATGACAGCGACCCAAGGGACAACCCCGGGGCCGTAAGGATTCCCCTTGTCTCCAACGTGGATGAGCTTTGCATTGAGGCAACCTGTAAAGGGGCCGGCCCCCTTGGCTCCGGAGGTATGAGGAGCAAGACGGCGGCGGCAAGAAAGGCCGCGCACTTCGGCGCCGCGACAATAGTTGCCAGCGGTCTTGATAATGAAGTCATCTCCAAAATCTTTACCGGTGATTCCATTGGAACTATTTTCATGCCCGCCGAGCATAAGCTTACAAGCAGAAAACACTGGATAGCCTTTTCCTCAAGGCCCACAGGCAGGGTTATCGTAGACGATGGCGCCAGGACCGCTCTATCTCAGGGGAAAAAGAGCCTCCTGCCCTCAGGTATTCTCGAAGTAGACGGGGTCTTTGAGACAGGTGAGGTAATTCACTGCGTCGATACAAAGGGCATGGAGTTCGCAAGGGGGCTGACGAATTACAATTCCGATGAAATTAAAAGCATAAAGGGGCTAAAGAGCCGGGATATTGAGGAAAAACTCGGCTATAGGGTGTATGATGAGGTAATCCACAGGGATAATCTTGTCGTGCTGTAAGTTTTTTTTAATCAGGGGGTGTTTTATATGAGTATCGCCGAGGAATTGACGGAGCTTGGCAGGAGGGCAAGAGAGGCGGGCCGCCTTGTTGCGAGGCTCGGAACAAAGGTAAAAAACAACGCACTCTCGGCCATGGCCGAGGGTATTGAGAAAAACGCCGCTTTTTTGCAGGCAGAGAATGAAAAAGACCTCATAGCGGGCAGGGAAAAAGGCCTCTCCGGCGCCATGATAGACAGGCTCCGTCTCTCTGATAAGGTGCTGGCCTCCATGGCCGGGGGACTTCGCGAGGTTGCGGCTCTCCCTGACCCCGTGGGAGAGGTTACGGGGATGTGGAAGAGGCCCAACGGGCTTATTGTGGGAAAGCAGAGAATCCCCCTTGGCGTAATAGGCATAATATACGAATCGCGCCCCAATGTGACAAGCGATGCCGCGGCCCTCTGTCTCAAGGCCGGTAACGCCGTTATCCTGCGCGGCGGTTCCGAGGCCATACACTCAAACCTCGCCGTGGCAAAGATACTTCATGAGGCCTGCGCCGAGGCGGGAGTGCCCGAGGCGGCCATTCAGGTAGTGGCCACAACAGACAGGGAGGCCGTCCTCGCCATGCTTAAACTCGAGGATTATATAGATGTAATAATCCCGCGCGGCGGCGAGGGGCTAATACGTTTTGTCGTGGAAAACGCCAAGATGCCTGTTATAAAACACTACCACGGAGTCTGTCATGTCTATGTAGACGAGTTCGCCGATATGGATATGGCCTCTGATATCGCCTTTAACGCCAAGGTCTCGCGTCCCGGCGTATGTAACGCCATGGAGACCCTTCTTGTCCACAGGGCCGCGGCAGAGGCATTTTTACCGCCTTTTTACGAGAGGCTCAAGACAGCGGGTGTTGAGGTGCGCGGATGCGCAAAGACATGCCGTATCCTTGACGGCATAAAAGAGGCCACTGAAGACGATTGGCCGCGCGAGTATCTTGACCTCGTACTTGCCATTCGCGTGGTAGAGGGGTTCAGCGAGGCCGTATCCCATATAGAAAAATACGGCTCCCTCCATACGGAGTCTATTGTTACGGAAAACTACGCCAACGCCCAGAGGTTTTTACGGGAGGTAAATTCCTCTACTGTCATGGTTAACGCCTCTACGAGGTTCTCCGATGGTTTCGAGCTTGGTCTCGGCGCCGAGATAGGCATATCCACCACAAAGATACATGCCTTCGGTCCCATGGGCCTCGAAGAGCTTACGACACGCAAATTCATAGTTTACGGCGAGGGGCAGATTCGGGAGTAAATTGCAGGCGGCACGTCTCTGTGATAAGGCTCGCCGCATACTCCATCTCTTTGCCCGTCTATCACAAATTCTTCCGGGTTTCATCTCCATTTTGTCCTTAAAAAGCTCATAGATGCCGCCTTTTCGCGTGTAATCTCGTAACGCGTATATGACAAAAGTTACATAACTATGCAAATATTGCGTATTTATTCAGCCACGCTCCCTGAAAAACATATATAAATCAATCCCTTACCATTGGCACGGCTTTTGCTTCTCTTTATAAGCACGATTTTGTTATAATATTGTATATCGAAAATATAATGCTTAATAAAAAAGATTTTTTTTGAGAGGACGCGATGAGTGTGAAGGGAAGACTTGCCGATATAAGACCAAGGGATATACTTAATATCTACGTAACAGAGCGTAAGACAGCGGCCCTTCATCTTACCTCGCCGATTGGCTTCGGCCATATATATATCAACGATGGCGTCGTGGTACATGCCCTTTACAGAGATATGGAGGGGCAAGAGGCCCTGAAAGAGCTTTTAAACTGGAAAGAAGGCGAGTTCGAGGTGGAGCCTGACGCGATTTCATCGGAGCGCTCCATAGACGAAGACGCCTTTACAGCCATACTCGGCGAGAAGGGCGGCGGCCTCGCGGAGAGCAGAGAGTCCGGGGTGCCTCTGGACTTCGCGGGAGATTCTGTCAGTCTTATACATAAGCTCCTTGAGCTTGATATACTGGAGAGGATTTAGATATGGGCAGGAAACACGTAGCCATCATAGGCGCCAACAAAGATGCCTTGAAACTCCTTCCCGTACTCCTTGCCGATAGGAATACGGATATAAGGATAATCGCCGATACCAATAAAGACGCCATGATATTCAAGCTTGACGAGCTTGGGTACAGGCTTTCTCCAAGGCTCAATATTCGGACCACTAATGTCCTTGAGGATATTAAGGCCGATACTTCCATCAATACCATTATAGACGCCCTTCAGACCAGCGAGAGCGTTAAATTTCTGAAGTCAAACTGCTTTATAAGTGTTGAGAAGCTCGGGCCCTTGAGCGCGAGGCTCCTCTGGTTGGTGCGGGGCTCCTTCGAGGAGGGCCATGAAGGCGGAAACAGGGGTGCTATCTTTACCTCACTTAGAGATATAGTTGATTCTCTTTATCTTATTACCGATAGAAAAGAGCTTACTTCTGTAATATTAAAGCTTGTAATTGAGTTTACCGGGGCACAGCGTTCGTCCCTTATGCTTGTCAATGAGGAGGAAAAGAACCTTCGCGTCGAGGCCGCGAGCGGCATGGATGAGGAGGTCATAAGAAAGATACGCGTCCCCATAGGCCAGGGCGTCTCCGGTTACGTAGTCAAACATGGCAAGGCCGTTATCATATCCGGCAAGGCCAGCTCAGGTGAATACGTTAGACCCATGGATAGAGACGACGCCAAGAGCGCAATGAGCGTGCCTCTTACCGTGGAGGGCAAGGTCTTTGGCGTGATAAACGTCAGCTCCTCTGAATCAGACCATCTTTATTCCAATGAGGACCTGGAGTTCCTCTCGGCCTTTGCCTCACTTGCCGCAGAGGTAATATGCAAGTCCATAGAGTACGAGGGTATCCGCTCAGACGCGGCCAAGTTCTCCTTCTGGAAGGAGATTAACGAGATGATGTCCTCCGATGCGTCAGAGGACAAGAGCCTTTGCGCGATAACCAGGAGAATAGCGCGCGAGGTTCCGGGACTTACCTGCCTATTGTACCTCTATAATGAAAAGACAAGGAGTCTGATACTGAAGGCCTCAAGCTCCGGCGGCACCGGAGGGCTCGGTCTATTCGGCGGCATCAGGCAGGGCCACGGCATAGAGGGTTATGCCATGGAAACCAAAAAAGACGTCTTCCTCGTGGACAGGACAGAGGAGGATATAATTAAAAAATTGTATATATCCCTGCCCATGGTCTGCAATGGCCGTTTTGTAGGCACGCTCAGCGGACAGATACTCTCTCCCGAGGGTCTCTCCGCATACCACGAGTCTTTTCTGAAGGACATCAGGGCGCTTGTAGCCCAGAGTATCTACAGATCCATGGAATCCGCAAGAGATGACAGCTGGGGTAAAAGGGTAACGAGCATAGACGACATAGGCCTGTCCCTTATTAGCGTTGCCGAGCCGGCAAGGCTTACACGGATGATTGTAGTTAAGGCGGCTAACGCGATAGCGGCAGACGGCGCCCTGCTACGCCTCGACCAGGGTGAAAAAAGATATCAGACAGCGGCCTCATACGGCCTTGATGACAGCGGGCTCAGGCAGGAATTGCATTATATCGAGAAGGAGACGGTCCTTGAGGTCCTTCGCAGGAAGGAACCTGTCTCAAGGGAGTTTTCCGAAGAGGCCTCTCCCCTCATTAAGTGCGTATTTTCCCTGCCCCTTTATGTAGAAGGTGAAATTAAAGGCGTATTGACCCTATTTCATAAGAACTATGAAGAGACGCAGTATGCCGGCGTTTTCTCTGACGAGGACACCGATGTTATGCAACGGTTCCTTATCTTCGCCGGAAGGGCCCTTGAGGCGA
>CAYYUX010000049.1:0-12858 GCA_964474975.1 uncultured Thermodesulfobacteriota bacterium | reverse complement strand
CAAGGGCGCGGCGGAGATCTGTATTGGACAATACTTTTTTTAAACCCCTTGCCATATCCCTCTCGCTCATGGGGTCCACGAGCTCGGCGGCGCCTCCGGCTATCTCTATCATGGGCTCTATATTCGAGCAGACGACAGGCACTCCGCAGGCCATGGCCTCGATAATGGGCAGGCCGAAGCCCTCGTGGAGCGATGGGAAGACAAGAAGCTCGCTTGCCGAGTATATAAGGGGTATATCCTCGAAGGGAAGCCAGTCGAGGAGCTGGACATTTGCGGTAAGCCCAAGCTCAGCTATCCTCTCCCTTATCTCAGGCGCGCCGTAATCCCTCGCGCCGATAAGCACAAGTCCAAGCCCCGGGAAATCATCAAGGAGTGATTTGAAGGCAAGGAGCAGACGCCTGTAGTTTTTGTGAGGCAGACTCGATGCAAGATAGAGGATAAACCTCTCGGGCAGGGAGTGTTTTTCCCGTATCTTTTTTTTATCCTCGGCGTCTCTGCGGTAAAAGGCCCTGTTATCGGCGGCGAGGTGCACTACATTGATACGATTGCCCGGTATCTTATAGTATTTTATTATATCACAGCGCACCTTCTCCGATAGAGTCAAAATCCTTGAGGCGCGCTTCGCGCTCATACCTATGAGGGTCTTTAGAAAAAAGAGCTGGAGCCTTGAAAAATTTTCGGGATAATTCTCGTGCTGAAGGTCGTGTAGCGATAACACGGAGCGGGCGGAGGTTATAAAAGGCGCAGTCATGCCGGCGCCGAGGAGGACGTCTATGCGCCGCCACAGTACCTGTAGCGGCAGGATAATCTGCTCCCAGAGTATCCGCACAGGCCGCCTCGATGCACGAAAGGGACAGAGTATTACCTTCATGCGCGGCCCTATCTTATCAAAGATACCCTTTGATTCTTTGTTGATAAAGATAAAATACTCGTTATTATCTTCAAGGGCGGCGAGGGCCTTCACAAGATTTCGTATATAGGTCTCAGTGCCCCCGACACGGCCCGGGATAAGGTAAAGCGCGTTTATGCCTATTCTCATAGAGCGGACCTTATTTGTTTCATCCTTTGTATTATTGCGGGGCGCAAGACGTAAATGTAATGGCAATAACCCTGCCCCATATTGGTTTTCTTTGCCAAGCTTTCTTTTTTCCAAAAGAAAGCGGAAGGTTAGGCCTTCTCCTCATGGGCAAGGACCTTTTGGTCGTGCTCTACCATGAGGGCCACGAGCTCGGCAAAGGTTGTGGCCGGGGTCCAGTCAAGGACCTTACGGGCCTTCGCGCTGTCCCCTATGAGAAGATCTACCTCTGTGGGCCTGAAGAATTTGGGGTCTACCCTTACGATGACCTTGCCCGTGGCCTTGTCCTTACCCTCTTCTTCGGTTCCGGTGCCGGACCAATTCAGCTCCACACCAAGGGCGCCGAAGGCGGCCTCTACAAATTCCCTTACGCTGTGCGTCTCGCCCGTTGAGACGACATAATCCCCGGGCGCCGGGGCCTGGAGCATCTTCCACATGGCCTCGACGTACTCGGCGGCGTATCCCCAATCCCGTTTTGCATCAAGGTTGCCGAGGTGTAGTTCATTTTGCAGGCCTTTTTTTATACGCACGACGGCATGGGTGATTTTGCGTGTGACAAATTCGAGGCCCCGTAGCGGCGACTCGTGGTTAAAGAGTATGCCCGAGCAGGCGAATATATCATAAGACTCCCTGTAATTAACTGTTATCCAGTGTCCGTAGAGCTTTGCCACGGCATAGGGGCTTCTGGGGTAAAAGGGCGTTTTTTCATTTTGCGGCACTGCCTGAACCTTGCCGAACATCTCGCTTGAGGAGGCCTGGTAGAATTTTATCTTGGGGTTTACCTGACGTATGGCCTCTAAAATCCTTAGGGGTCCGATGGCCGTAATATCAGAGGTATATACGGGCATCTCAAAGGAGGCCCCTACAAAGCTCTGCGCCGCGAGGTTGTAGACCTCATCGGGGCGGACTTTTTCCATTGTGCGGAGTATATTGGTCATCTCCTGCAGTTCCATGGAGACGCACTCAATGTCTTCGTATGCTCCGGTCTGCTGGAGTTTGGTGACGTTCATCTCCGAGGCCCTTCTGGCCGCGCCGAATACCTTGTATCCTTTATCAAGGAGCAATTTTGCGAGATATGCCCCGTCCTGACCTGTAATCCCTGTAATAAGCGCCCTTTTTTGTGTCATTTTTTTATCCTTCTCTTTTTATTTTTTTGCCCCTCAGGGGACTTAATTATTTGCCGAACCTCTTAAGATGCCATCTCCAGGCGTCTTCTATTATTGTCTGTATATCGCTTCTCTCCGGTCTCCAGCCAAGGAGCTTTTTTGCCCTCTTGTTGGAACCTACAAGAGAGGGCGGATCGCCTGGACGCCTTGGCCCGACGATTACCTTAAACTCACGTCCAGAGACTTTTTTCACTGTCTCAATAACTTCAAGTACAGAGTGTCCCCGGGAATTGCCGAGGTTTATGGCTGTAGTCTCGCCGTCCTTAAGAAGGTATTCCAGGGCAAGGACATGGGCCGAGGCAAGGTCTGTGACATGGATATAATCACGTACGCATGTGCCGTCGTCTGTGGCGTAATCATCGCCGTATATGGTAATAGCCTCTCTTCGCCCTGAGGCCGCCTCGAGGACAAGGGGTATGAGGTGCGTCTCCGGGTCGTGGTCTTCGCCTGTCTCTCCCGCGGGGTCGGCGCCTGCGGCGTTAAAGTAGCGGAGCCGTACGCTCTTTATGCCGTAAGCGGTTCCGTAATCTTCAAGGAGTTTTTCAATAACGAGTTTTGTATTGCCGTATGGGTTTATGGGATTCAGGGGCATCTTCTCTGTGATGGGAACTGCCCCGGGTATGCCGTATACGGCGCAGGTAGAGGAGAATATGATGTTTTCAACGCCATGGGCGCGCGCGGCCTCGACAAGATTAAGGGAGCCTATGACGTTATTTCTGTAATACTTTGCCGGGTTAGTGACGGACTCGCCCACATAGGCGTATGCCGCAAAGTGCATTATGGCAGATGGTTTGTGTTTTTTGAATACATTACCGAGAGCGGCCCTCTCAAGAAGGTCTCCTTCTTCAAGAAGACCCCAACGGACGAGGTCCCTGTGGCCGCGCTCAAGGTTATCAAAAACCACAACCTCAAAGCCTTTTTCTTTTAATGCCTTGCAGACATGGGAGCCGATGTATCCGGCCCCGCCTGTTACGAGTATCTTCATAAGGTTACCCTCTTGGGGTTTTTGTAGACTTTTTTATATACCTCAAGGGTTTCGGCGGCGCAACGCTCCCATGAGAACTTTTTTACCTGTCTGAAACCGGCCTCTCTCATTTCCTCTTGCAGGGATTTACTTCCAAGTATATTTTCAAGCCCTGCGGTAAGTTCACTCGCCTCAAGAGGATTGGTGAGTATAGCCGCCTCACCTGCTACTTCAGGCATGCTTGAAGTATTGGATGTAATAACGGGCGCCCCACAGGCCATGGCCTCAAGCACGGGCAGGCCGAACCCCTCATATAATGATGGATAGACAAAACAATCCGCCATGGAGTAGAGGGCCGAGAGGTCAGCTCTATCCACATATCCCGGAAAATTTGTCTTATCCATAAGCCCAAGCTTTTTAATCCTATCATGAACAGGGCTGTTCAGCCAACCCTTAGCCCCTGCTATAACAAGGTGGTGTTTTTTCTTATAACCTTCGGGAAGCCCTGCGAAGGCCTTGATAAGAGTGGCCACGTTCTTTCGCGGCTCAAGGGAGCCAAGAAAGAGTATATAATGGTCTGGCAGTTTATATTTTCGCCGCACCTTGTCAAGGGTGGATTTATCGGTTACGGGCATTAAGTCCGGATCCGCGGCAAGGGGCGTTACGGTGATAAGTTCCTCAGGTGCGCCCGCGATATTAACAAGGTCTTTTTTCGTATGCTCAGAGATGGCGATAATGGCGTCGGCGTATTTTACGGCGTCGAGGATGCCCTTTTTGCAGTGTTGGATATTGAGTTTTTTGTGACACTCGGGGTGTGTGATTACCGTAAGGTCGTAGATGGTGACGACGAGGCGTTTTTTAGCGTCCTTGAAGCGCGGGGCGCAGAAGGTGGTGGAGTGGACGATATCCACGGGGCCGAGCATTTTCTCGGTAAAGAGTGACCGACCGGCGAGATGCACAAAACGCTGAAGTAGTATGGGAAAGGCCGGAGGCCGCCGGGCTACCTTGAAGTTAAGTGTCTCAGGGAGCTCCGCGTCTTTATACCCCGGGGTTATGAGATGGTAAAAAAAAGGGTAAAGTGTGTATGAATTAACGCTGTCTATCTTTGCGAGCGCCCTCACAAGGTGATAGGAATACTCACCCACGCCCGTCCTTGCTCCGGGCACAGCGCTACAGTCAAAACCTATTTTCATCAAATTTTATCTTTAATTAAATCCGTTAGAGTATTATAAAACGATACATCTTCCGTGTCATGTTTTCAGTGTTGCT
Source organism: uncultured Thermodesulfobacteriota bacterium (assembly GCA_964474975.1). GTDB lineage: Bacteria > Desulfobacterota > GWC2-55-46 > GWC2-55-46 > JADFVP01 > JAJRZX01. The sequence continues at coordinate 8,384 of CAYYUX010000049.1, read as the reverse complement.
TTTCGGCGATCACGGCGTAGTCGGCATCTTCTTGAGGTTCCTCAAGGTCACTTTCTTTTACGCCCACACCGGGGACGAATACGACATAAACATCTTGAAATCCGGAGGACCTGCAGAGAAGCTCCAAGATCTCCGGATAAAGAAGTTTAACCCATCCCCGAAAGGAACGCTAAATCATACGATCTCAATCTCTGGAAAAGGAAAAATGAATTTACCCCCACTTTCAAGATATTTCTTCTCACGGCGTAGAATCCCATCCTTAAAATGCCAAGGCAGTACAAAAAAATAATCAGGCTTCATGGCGCGAGCCTCTTTTTCTGGGATAATAGGGATGTGCGTTCCAGGGGTAACATGGCCGAACTTTTCTTCATTAATCTCCGCTATGGCGGGTATCTCGGCGGCAGTTAGCCCACAGAACTGTAATACCACATTGCCCTTTGTAGATGCGCCATAACCAAGAATCCGTTTACCATCTGCCGCAAGGGTGCGAATAAGCCGTCCAAGGTCTTTACGATGGCGAAAGACCCGCTCTTCAAAATCACGATAAGGGCGTGGTGTAGATAGGCCCATACGGTCCTCTTGGCTCAACATCCAATCAATTACCGCGTTATTTTGTTGTATTGAATTGTTCCCTGCCTTGGACGCAGTGACTGCGAAACTGCCGCCATTTATATTATTCATCACCACATCGACGATCTTGAGCCCCGCCGCATCGAGTATTTTTTTTACTACGTCCAGCGAATAATATTCGAGGTGCTCATGGCAGATAGTGTCATAAGAGTTGGTGCGTAGCATGGATGGCATATAGCTTTGCTCAAAGTGCCAAACGCCGTTGTCTGCGAGGACAGACTCTATCTCCCGCGCGAACTCTATGGGATCTACGAGGTCGTAAAACATGGCGATGGAAGTTATGATCCTCGCGGGCCGATCCGTGACGGAGCGATAGGCCGAGGCACTGAAAAAGTCGGGAATAAGCTTAATCTCGGCAGGATAGTACTTCGCGAACTTATTGCCGGTAGGATCAATGCCTATTCGCTTGAGGCCTGGGATAGAGTAGGCCTTGAGCGTTGTTGCGTCGTTGCTACCTATATCCAAAACAACGTCGCCTGCCCCTGGCTCCACGAGGCGTTCAAGATGCCGCACCTTGTGTATGAGATGAGTAACCATGGATTGATTCAATCCAGAGCGATAACCGTAGTTATCACCATACATTTCATCGGCATTATAGGTGTGCTTGAGTTGAAGAAGTCCGCTATCGGGGCACCAGACCAACTCAAGCGGTCCGCTTGTCACTAGCTCATCAGCTGAGCTAGGAAAAACCCCTGTTAATGACTGAAATCCTAAATTCAGGACAGAAATAAGATTCTTACTTTTTCCGACTCTACAACAACTTATTTCTTTATACATGTTAGTATTTCTCCAAAAGAATTTGTTACATAATTCTTATTGTAATCACAATGCCCTCGCATATTTGCCGCGTTGCATCTAAGTGAGTCCTCATTCTGACAGTGGCTCTACTTAGCGCTATTATCAGGAAAAACTTCTGAAACTGGCATTGTGGCCCCGGGACGGCCTTCCTCGTGGGCTCGTGAGTAAATTTTACGAAGTTCAGGTAGTCTTTTTCTAAATTCCGGTAAATGCCCGAATCGTCGTATAAACCTCTTCGGCTTAAAAAATGCCCCATTTCCCAGAGGGTCATTATTAAAAATTTCATCAAAAAAATGTATTGCACCAGGAATTGAGTGTTTTCTCCAGCGGTCCACCTGTGCCGCTGAAGCCCCGTAAGATTCAGCAAGTTCATAGACCTCCGGTAGGCGCTCCAATATCCAAAGCGGAGCATATTTCAGCCACGATACATTCATGTTTACCACTATCTGGGGTTCGCCGATCCAAACCCCGCGCTCCTCCATCATATGGTGGAGTACATAGTATGTAGTCGGTATACATGTAAGCATGGTAGAGAAGGGGCGGCCTCCCGTGTATTGTGAATATGTCTGGATAGCGAAGTCACGCCGTAAAACAAGCGTATAAATAGCCGTGAAAAAGTTCTCATTACGCGCACATATAGATTTGATGGGACCCGTAAAATCTGCCTCCGCAGGCACTATCGGGGTAGCCTCCTTAAAAAAAATATCAAAGTCATCAATGGTGCGCGCGTCCTCAATACGGGTAAAGGCATAATTAAGATATATAAGCGCAATATCTTTGTGTGCCTTAATAGCTTTCATAACCCTCTCAATCGCACCTGGCATCAAAAGATCATCATCACCCAGTATCCAGATATATTCTCCGCGTGCGCGATGAGCAGTGACTCGAAGGTTGCCGAGCATTCCCACATTCTGAATATTACGGTGGAAGGCAAAATCTGTACGTTTCAAGTATGGTCCTACAACCTTCGGCGTATTGTCGGTAGAGGCGTTATCACAGACAAGGATCTCTACATCCTCCATCGGCTCCGGATAGAGAAGCGAGAGATTTTCCAGACTTTTTGCCAGCCAGCCAGCGCGGTTATAGGTACTTATGCAGACCGAAAGCTTGGGGCGAGGCGCAAGGTTCATGGCCTGAGCTCGATCTTCGATCTCTGTCAGGTCAAGCGGTAGCTCTGTAAATTTTGGTGATGCCGGTGTTGCCTCTGCCAGCCGTACCGCCACTTCCAGGGCATAGCCACGCCATGTCTTAAAAGGTCTGGCGATTGCTTCCTGAGCCAGATTTTCGCGCACAGAGCTATCTGTAGCCATACGCTGAATAGCCTCGGCCAGCTCTTGCACATTCCGCACATCCACCGTGAGGCATCCGCCGCCTTCGGCAACCTCGCCCATTGCGCCAAAATTAGCACAAACGCAGGGTTTAGCATACCATAGGCTCTCCAGAACAGGTAGACCAAAACCTTCTTCAATAGAAGGATATACCGTGAAATCACAAGCCAAATATAATTCTCGTAGCCGCTTGTCGTCAACACCTTCCTCCCATCTTACCTCTGGATGCCGGGCTATAAATGCCCTTACCCGTTCGGCAAGCTCAGGAACAATACTATGGCTACCGCCTGCAAGAATGAGCCGTAGAGGTGCTTTGCATTTCTGGCTTGCCAGCTCAAAGGCTTGTAGTAAAGTCTCATGGTTTTTACGCGGCTCTACCGTGCCAACGCACAAAATGGTCACGGGGCCTTCAGCTCGCGCGGTAATGCTGGTAACGCGAGGACTCTCGCGGAATTCTCCAGGCAGTACCGCGGCATTTATCCTCGCGTCCAGTCCCCGAGTGCGTTTTAATGAAGTACTAAAAAAATTAATCAAGTCCTTTTGCGATGAAGATGAAATGGGCAATACAAGATTATACCGCGCAAGCTCCACCATAAATACACGATGCGCCTCGGCAAAATCTTCAGGATAAATATGGCGCATTTTCCAAGGGATAGCATCATAAAAAATTGCCGCACAGTTAAGCTCTACCTTACGTGAATTCGTAAGTAACCGCGCGCGTTTATTTCTGGCAGTGCCAATCGGAACTTCTGGCATGAAAAACCAATCTTGCTTTCTTTTTGCATCAGGCTCGATCCAGTCTTGCCATAATTCCACTGCCGGCCCATTCCATTGTGCAAAAAAGACAAGTTCTTCTCTTGTAACCGGGCCAAATCCGGACCGAGATTTAGCCCTTTTAACCGGGACAAGACGCATACCCATTTCCATTAGTTCACGAGCAAGTTGACGCGCTACTCGTTGGATGCCGGTGTTTTGAGGAAATGCAACTGTGTCATCTATCCAGTAATATATCCGCCCAATGCCTCTCTCACGATGTCCTTCTGTTTCTACTCGTGCCTGAATGGCCATGCCATAATCGGCCCATGAATCAATAGGGCGTGACACAATCTGCTTCGTCAGTTTGCGGCGTAAAACCTCATCCTCCATTAGCTCTGCAAGGGCCATCTCAAATTTGTCCTGATCTTGCATATCCACCACATAACAGCCTCCACCTGCGGCAACTTCGGCCATGGCACCAAAATTGGCGCAGAGGCACGGCTTTGCGTACCATAAGCTCTCAAGAATAGGCAGACCAAAGCCTTCATCGATTGATGGAAACACCGTAAACGCGCAGGAGCGATACATCAGGTCCAGATCCGCATCAGAGACATGACCCAGGTGAGAGATTGCTTTATCAGAATGTTGGGCACGGACGACCTCCTTCGCGACTAATGGATGAAGGTTGCCGATAAGGTTCAAACGCCATTCGCTCTCAGGATGAAGTCTACGATAGGCCTGAAATGCCTTAATAAGGCCGATCTGATTTTTTCGAGGCTCAATTGAGCCTACACAAAGGATTAGCTTTTCCCCCTCTTTGGGCACCTTGACCCTCTGACAGAGCATAGACTCGCCCGGTAACGGGATTACCTCCACTTTCGGCATTGTCTTAACGCTCGCGCATTCATTCTTTATCCAAAACGTGATGAGGTCATCGGAGGACCATTTAGATATAGGCCACACCATATCCGCCAGAAGTAGTTGCCTCATATACTCTTCATGTGCATCCGAGATATCCTGAAACTCTTCACGGCGCAGAGGTATGGCGTCGTAAAAGACAAAACCGGTTTTTAGCCCGGCAAAACGTGACCACTGTAGCAGGTCCAGAGTGACCGGATGTTGGTGCGGGGTAATATGCGGAACCTCAGGAACAATAAGCCAGTGGTTCTCGCCCCGGATATGCCCTGCTACCGGAATAGATGGGCTATCGTTAGGAGGGTAAACTTCGGCCTCGCTCTGCTCAACAGAAGGACCATTGCAACGCGCGAGACGCTGACGTTCCTCCATGCTAATCAAGACACATTGTCCAGTTGCAGGAGACCACTTTACGAAATAGACTTGTTCGCCAAGAGATTTAAGACTAGCTGCCACTCCGCGGGTAACACGCTGGACTCCCGTATTTGTGTCATAAGATACTGTATGGTCAACATAAATGTAAATCTTGCGCCTGCCCGATGGAAGCGGCAGAGCAAAAGTCGTATCCGAGACTTGACAATGGACATCATCCCTGACAGAATTGAAAGATTCAGAAACCTGATTATTATCTGACGAAAGCTCTTGCAGTTTTCTTTTAAGGCTGGGATATTTGCGTAGTTGCGCCATTGCGTGCCTCTCAAAACCGGGATGCCTGCCAACCCATGCCGAGGCCTTATGCAACACAGAGCATACAAGGCTATGGGGGAGCTCTTCGCCAAAAGATTTAATCCGGTCCGCCAGAGACAACATTGGGCGGGCAAAGGTCACAAGCCTGCGAAGCGGCCCGGTGATGCGCCATGACATGCTCGCATACACATCCTCCAACTGACGCTTGCAGACAATATTACTGTTTAGCTTCTTTTTTGTCATGGCGAGTTCTTCGATCATTTCGGCTCCTTCATCTTTGTAGAGAGAGAGCGCTTCCATGACACTTGCGGCATCTACCCCGCCAAGTGATTCGATACCGCCTTTCTCCAGAAGGATAAGGGCCAGATAATAGGCCTTAATAGAGAGCGGTATACCGGTGAGTTTAAGGGTATCCATAACTGGAGTCTCGTGGTGCTGAAGCCCCTTTGTTATGAAGGTCTCTATTTCGGAAGAGGCCTTTTTCATTCGCTTCACGTATTCCGGACCCAGAAACTTAGCCAGCCGTCCTATAGCTTGCATTGAATCCTTGCCCATGAAGTCCTCATAGAAAACCAAGATGCGGCGTTTGCCTGCAGTATAGCGTATGATATTTGACGTATACATGTGCCAGACACGAGCAGCCTCTGCATAAGAAGAGACTGCATTGAGGGACACGAGCGAATTGCCAACATCGACGGGGTTTCTAATACATATTACATATTCCATATCAGGTAGTAATTTCTGCCAGAAAGGCATTACGAGACAGCATCTGGGGTCTTTCCAACCCCAGACATCTTTGTTGGAGAACTCTCTCTCTATTGTTTTTCTGGCCTCCACCTCAAGGTCGGCAATTCTCGGGTCGTCTACCCATCCTTCGGGAAAATCGGGCATGTGATGGGTGTCTCCTCCAAAACGCGCCAGTATTTCATCGCTTATTTTCAATAGGGACTTGTTCTCCCAGCATCCTTTTTTATTATATTCTGTCTCCATTATCAGGTCGTCACGGCCCCCGAGGTATACGCCCAGAAGGTTCACGATGCGCGACACCATTGACGTGCCGCTTCTTTCCATGCCGGAGATGCAGACTATCTTCTTTTTTTTCATCAGTTGTCCTATCCTGTTTATACTGTAGATCTGTTTATTGCAGAAGCATTAGTGGCTTTTGGGCAATACGCCATGCTTCCACGCATGGGCAACGGCAATAAGGCCGCGTCTGGTATCCATGGCAAGTCCGCTCCCATATACATCCGTTGGCTCCACTTTTAACTGAGCCACGTTTTCGATAGTGAAGTAACACTCAACATTTTCTCTGGCAAAATCTATATCCACCACATAAAGCCCGCCGAGGAGAGGAAGGTCCTTTATTGTAAGTTCAAAATAACCGACGCCCTTTATTTCTTTAACGTAATATCCGCTAATAGGCATATTGCTTAACCGGAAGATTTCTATCCCCATATTGGTTTTGAACTTTATAACAAGCCCCGGAGAGGCGATCGTCTTCTCGGCACTGTACGTTACCCGGAGCCTTATGGAATCTCCTGTACAGAGATTTATTATCTCTCCGCCATCAAGGTCCGTGACCTCAATCTTGTCTATGGTGAAATCTATCTTTTTGCTGTGATATGGTATGCCCGTAATATAAACAGACCCCGCGCCATCCTCCATGGCCCCGCTGTTAAGATAATGTTCAGTTACTTTTTCTACACTCCCCTCTGCGGCCACGCGGCCTCCTTCAAGCAACACCGCCCTCGTGCATAGTTTTTTTACCGCCGCCATATTGTGACTCACAAAGAGTATGGTCCTGCCGCCCTTTGCAACGTCGCCCATCTTGCCGAGGCATTTTTGCTGAAAGGCGGCGTCTCCCACGGCCAAGACCTCATCTATTACCAAAATCTCGGGCTCAAGGTGGGCGGCCACGGCAAAGGCAAGGCGTACGTACATGCCGCTTGAATACCTCTTAACAGGTGTATCAAGAAATTTTTCTATCTCCGAGAAGGCCACTATCTCATCGAATTTTCGCCTTATCTCCGCGTTGCGCATGCCGAGGAGCGCGCCGTTCAAAAAAATATTCTCCCTGCCCGTAAGCTCGGGATGAAAACCCGTGCCCACCTCAAGAAGGCTCGCCATGCGTCCGCGCATGGTGATGCGCCCCTCCGTGGGGTCTGTAATGCGCGAGAGTATCTTAAGCAGAGTGCTCTTGCCCGCTCCGTTCTTTCCGATAATACCTACGATGTCGCCCTCGTTAACATCAAAGGAGATGTCCTTCAAAGCCCAGACCATATCTTCACCCTCCAGGGTGGAACGGTTTTTCCCCATACGTCTGAAGGGCGCGGTAATGGCCTGAGTAATCTCCTCGCGGAGGCTCCCGTAGGCGAGCTTTTTCCCTATTAAATATCTCTTTGAGATACTATCTATCGTTATAACCGGTGAGACCATTTTTCAATTATCCTTATCAGACCACATCCGCAAAAAATCTTTCGACGCGCCTGAAATACAAAAGTCCTCCCAAGAAAATCAGACACCCTATCGCCGTGGAGACTACAAGTGGTGCCCAGGGTATGGAAAGATGGCCGAGGAGCGCGGCGCGAAAGGCCTCGATAACGCCTCCCATAGGGTTTAAAAGGAGTATCCAGCCGTATCTGCCTCCGGCAAGGCTCCTTGGATATATGACAGGGGTGGCAAACATCCATATCTGAATTAAAAAGGGAATAATATATTGAATATCCCTGTACCTTACATTGAGGGCAGAGAACCACATCCCAAAGCCCAGGGCGTTCATTAAGGTTATCATTATCAGCAGTGGCACGAGGAGGAGACCTGTCCCCGGTGTTACTCCGTAATAGATAAACATAATGCCAAGGACAAAAAAGGTGATGAAAAAATCCAAGAGCATGGAGATGGCGTCGCTCGCGGGCACAAGGAGGCGCGGAAAATATATCTTGGTGATAAGGTTGGACTCGGCCACAAGACTACCTGTGGACTGACTGAGCACCCCGGCAAAGTAATTCCAGGGCAGCAGGCCTGTCAAGACAAATAACGGGTAAGGCACGCCGTCAGAAGGCATCTTTGCCAGACGTCCAAATATAAACGAGAAGACAAGCATAGCGAGGAGCGGCTGAAGGATAGCCCAGACAACCCCGAGAGCGGTCTGCTTATATTTTATCTTAACGTTGCGCCAGGCGAGGAAAAAAAGCAATTCCCTGAACTGCCACATTTCGCCGGCGTTGATGGACATCCAGCCCTTGCGTGCCTTTATGACCGTAATATTTG
>CAYYUX010000048.1:0-13047 GCA_964474975.1 uncultured Thermodesulfobacteriota bacterium | reverse complement strand
ACTAAATCTGGAGCAAGGGGAGCGCTAAGCAAGGAGTAGGGGGGATGTGCGAGGGAAGGCAAAAAAACAGGGCAGTCCGCAGTGATACCATGCTTAGGGGCCCCTTTTTTACTGAATAGAATTTAAGGATATACGAGAGATTGAATAAATCCGTTAAAATGATAGTAACGCTAACCGTCCTTGGAGCGCTCGCCGGCGTCATACTCGCCGTTGCCTTCAAGATGGCCGATCCCCTTATTCAGATTAACAAGGAAAAGGAGCTTAAGGCCGCTATCTTTACTGTGCTTCCGGCGGCAAAGGACTACCGCAAGCTCACAAAGAACCTCAAGGACGAGGTCGTCACCGTATACGTTGGCCTTGACGGCAACGGTTCTCCCGTTGGTGTGGCCTTTAAGGCCGACGGCAATGGTTTTCAGGGCAACGTAGGCATAATGGTGGGCCTTGGTCTTGATTATCTTAAACTAAAGGGCATACAGGTCCTCGACCAGGTGGAGACGCCGGGCCTTGGCAACAGAATCCTTGAAAAATGGTTCATGGAGCAGTTCAAAGGGGTTGAGATACATCCGAGAATAGAATACATTAAGTATAGAAAACCTGAAAAGCCAAACCAGATTCAGGCCATTACAGGTGCCACAATATCAAGTAACGCCGTTGTCACCAACATCAACAACGCCGTTAAAAAGGTAACGGAACTCTTTACCGCCGAGGAGCTTGCGGGCTCTGCCGTAGCGGGAGGAGGGGAGTAATATGAGTGAAGGAATGGAAAAAGCGATTCCTGTAGAGGAAGAGAGGCCAAGCCTTATGTATGAGCTTAAAAAAGGGCTCTGGCAGGATATAGCCCCTTTCAGGCTTGTCCTCGGCCTATGCCCCTCCCTTGCCGTTACCAACTCTCTCATAAACGGCATCTCAATGGGGCTTGCCACTTTATTTGTCCTTGTTGCCTCCTGCGCGGCCGTATCTGTTGTGAGAAAATTCATATCCCCGCAGGTGAGGATTGCCGCTTATGTGGCCATTATCGCCACTATCGTCACTGTGACAGACCTTTTTTTGCAGGCCCTTTTCCCCGATATATCAAAGGCCCTCGGCCCCTACGTACCCCTTATAATAACCAACTGCATAATATTCGGACGCGTTGAGGCCTTTGCGCAGAAAAACCCCGTTCTCCCAACCCTTATGGACGCCCTCGGTACGGGTATTGGTTTTACCTTTGCATTGACGGCCATGGGGCTCATCAGGGAGATACTCGGCTTTGGCTCCATCTTCGGCCTTAAGATACTCGGCGGCTGGTTCACGCCCTGGATTGTTATGATACTTCCGCCCGGGGCCTTTCTTGTAATGGGTACCCTTATAGCCATTGTGAATTATATATCTCATAAACAGTCCTCGCAGGGCGAAGAGGCTTAGGAGGAAAACTCATGGAACTGATAGTTGTATTTATCTCGGCTTCCATAGTACATAACTTTGTCCTTACCTATTTTCTTGGTCTATGCCCCTTTGTGGGCGTATCCAATAAGACGGAGAACGCCCTGAACATGGGCATGGCCACTACCTTTGTCATGACCCTTACGGCGGCGGCCACGTGGCCTGTGTATCACTACATACTGCTTAGATACAACATACCTTTTCTTGAGTATGTCTCTTTTATCGTCATCATCGCCGCCCTTGTCCAGCTTGTTGAGATGTATATCAGAAAATCGAGCCCCACGCTCTACAGGGCCCTCGGGATATATCTCCCCCTTATTACCACGAATTGCGCCGTCCTTGGTCTTGCCCTCTTCATGGTGCTTCGCGACTATACGTATATAAAGAGCATTGTCTTCGGTTTCGGCACGGGCGTGGGCTTTACCATAGCCCTTCTCATGATGAGCGGTATCAGGGAAGAGCTTGAGTTTGCCGATATACCAAAGCACTTTCAGGGCATAGCCGTCACCATGATAGTGGCCGGCATGATGGCCCTCTCATTTATGGGGTTTGCCGGACTTCTCCATTAGGCGCGCGGCCCTTTTGGAAACTGACGCCTTTACTGCGGTGCAAGGTGTCTTGTCTTACAATAAATTATAAAATTTTTCAGGAAGGTTTTTTGATGGGTTCAGGTATGATAATTGCATCAGTTATAAGCATGGGCGGCATAGGCGCCGTGCTTGCCATATTTATCGCCGTGGCTGATAAGAAGCTAAGCGTAAAAGAAGATGTGCGTATCGAGCGGCTCCTTGACGCGCTTCCGGGTACTAACTGCGGCGGATGCGGCTACGCAGGTTGCAGGTCCCTTGCCGAGGCCCTCCTTGCCGGGAATGCCCCGCCCACGTCATGCGTTGCCTCGGGAGACGCCACTGCCGTAAAACTCGCTCGTATACTCGGCGTCGAGGTCTCGGCTAAAAAAAGAAATATTGCCGTAGTCCTCTGCCACGGCGGCACGTCCGAGGCAAAAAGAACGGCAGAATACAGGGGCGCCGTTGACTGCACGGCCGCCGACCTTACCGGCGGGGGAAAGGCCTGTACCTACGGATGCCTCGGTTACGGAGAGTGCGTCGCCTCATGCGAGTTCGGGGCCATGGCCATGAGCGATAATAACCTCCCCATTGTCTTTCATGATAAATGCGTTGGATGCGGAGCCTGCGTGCGGGCCTGCCCGAGGAACATAATTGAGCTTCACAGCGAAGACCACAAGCTCTTTGTCTACTGCCGCAATAGAGAAAAAGGCGCCAAGGCACGAAAAGTCTGCTCCGTTGCCTGCATCGGGTGCGGGTTATGCGTCAAGGACTGTGCCGTAGATGACGGTATTGTCCTCAAGAATAATTTGGCCATAGTTAATAACGACCTTGCTCCGCAGGACGGCGAGGCCACGAAGAGATGCCCTACCAAGTGCATCCATTACGGATTGGAGGAGGAAGTGACAAGAGGGAGATTCCTTGCCACTCAACTCAAAAAAATATCTTGATACTCTGAGAATAAAACCATTCATCCCGCCGGGAGAAAGACAGCCCATAAAGATATTTTTATACATCCCTTTGTATGTAAACTGGTTACGCCTCTTCCCGATATTACAGCCCCTTGTCACCGTAAAAAGAGGGGCTTGAACATCGTCCGCGCAGGGGTTAATCTACAATAATTTTCCATTAATAATCCTTTAATCTCTGTCTGTTAACATATTCGAGGTATGTTAACGTTTACATAACTTTAGTCTTGAGGGGAAGGCTTGAAGAATAAAAATACATCTATAATTATAGTCGCTGTCATTATAATCATAATAGCGGCTATCGGCGGCTATTTTCTTGGCAAAGGCTCAGGCGGGGGCGCCGCCTCAAATAACGTCTACAGAAACAGCGGTCCCACAAAGTCTGCCCTTGGCGACAGCAAGGCGGCTCTGATATCCGACTTAAAGGCCAAGCTTAAGAAAAACCCTGATGATGCCAAGGTCATATACAGTCTTGCAGATACGTATTTTACGATGAAGCGTTTTGCTGATGCAGTGAAGTATTACGATAAACTCCTCACTATAACGCCTGATGATGCCGATATCTATAATGACAAAGGTCTCTCTCTTCATTATCTCGGCAGGTCCGCCGATGGCGTTAAATCACTTGAAATCGGCATAAAAAAGAACCCTTACAACCAGAGGATATGGCTTACAAAAGGCTTTGTCCTTGCCTACGGAGTCGGCGACCTCACAAAGGCCGAGGAGGCCTGGAAAAAAGCCCGCGCCCTGGACCCGAAAAGCAGTATTGGAAAGGCCGCCGATAATTATCTGGTACAGATAAACAAAACTAATCACACAAAGGAACAGAACCATAAATGAGCGGTAAGACACGGTCCGACGCGAGAGCGCCAAAACCCTTTTATAAAAAAGCCGCCCGCAAGATATGGCTCTTTTTCAACTCCCTCAAACTCACTCTTGCAGTGATGCTTACCCTTGCCTTTGCCGCGGGTCTCGGCACTGTAGTGGAACAGGGGCTACGCCCCTCGGAATATATCAGTTCATACGGCACGAAGTGGGCGGATATTATCTTCTATGCCAGCCTCAATGACCTCTACCACGCATGGTGGTTTACGGCCATGCTCGGCCTTTTATGCCTCAATATCATTGTCTGCACCTTTGAGAGGTTTCCCCCGAAATGGAAGGCTCTCCTCAACCAGAAACCAGCCGGAAGGTTCAACAAGAGGATTATCTCCAACTGTTCTCATAATCATACTTTGGCCATGCCCATGAGGCACGACGCCGCTCTTGATAAACTCCTCAAGACATTCAAGAAAAAAAGATACAAAATTCAGCATACATCGGCCTCTGACGGCCATTATATATACGCATGGAAAGGGACAATAGGACGCCTCGGCTCTGACGTTGTCCATATAAGCCTTCTCCTTATTCTCCTCGGCTCCATACTCGGGGGGTTCCTCGGCTACAAGGACAATAAAATCGTCTACGAAGGCGATACCATGACCGTTCCAATGGCGCCATTCAAGGTAAGACTCGACAAATTCTGGATAGACTTTTACGATACCGGGCAGATTCGCCAGTACAACAGCCTGCTTACTGTCCTCGAGGGCGGTAAAGAAGTCCTTCAAAAGCAGATATGGGTCAACGAGCCGCTCTATTACAAGGGCATACGCTTTTATCAGAGTAGCTACGGCTCTGCCTGGAACAGAATTAAAAACGCTGATATTGGCTTCATCAAGAAGAACAGCAAGAAGATAGACGCCAAGATAAACGTACCCTGGGGCAAGAAGGCCATTATCCCCGGAACGCCTTATTCCATTAAACTTATGGGCTTTACCGCGGATTTTGCCTATGATGACAGGTCAAAGACGGTCTTCTCGCAGTCTGCGGAGACAAAGAACCCCGCTGTTCACATAGAGTTATACAAGGGCGATGAGATGATCTCAAACCCATGGCTTTTCCTTAACTATCCGGGCATCTTTCCGGCTATTCCCGACTCTGAAGATGACCTTGTATTCGCCGGGTTCAGCGGTATCATGTACTCGGGTATCTCTCTTAACAAAGACCCCGGCACCAATGTCGTATGGCTCGGGGCCCTTGTCATGGGACTTGGTTTTTTCCTTGCCTTCTTTGTCCCTCATAAGAGATTATGGATATATGTGAGTGATAACGAGAGCGCCTCGGAAGTTAAGATAGGCGGCTTTATCAACAAAAACCAGTTCGCTCTTGAAAAAGAGCTCAAGGATATAGTGAAACGTTTGGAATCGGATTAGCTTTACTGATTCGGAGGTAAAATATATGGTACTATCGCTCGTATTTTTCAGTTTCTCCTTTGGCTTTTATATTATCGCCGCGCTCTTTTATCTCGGACACTGGGTATTAAAGAAAAAGTGGCTCGGTCAGCTAGCTACGTCCATTGCCTATGTGGCGCTCTTTTCCACTACCATGATACTTGTCATGAGAGCAGGGGAATCGGGCCACGCGCCTTTTTCAAACCTATACGAGTCCATGGTCCTCTTTGTATGGGGGATAAACCTCGGTTACCTTATACTTGAGTACAGGCATAAATTCAAGGCCATCGGCGCCTTTGTCATGACCATTGCCTTTCTCGCCATGCTCTCGGCATCCATGCTCCCTTACAGGTTCAAGAGCGTAGAGCCCCTTAACCCGGCCCTGCAGAACAAGTGGCACTGGATGGTCAATCTTCTCACGCACTTCGGCCTGCAGAAATACGCAATCGGCTGGCTTGACTTCCACGTATTCACTACCTTCGTGGGGTACTCGGCCTTTGCCATTTCTTTCGGCATCAGCATCATGTATCTCATAAAAAACAGGAGCGAGTCCAGAGGCGGCCATAGTGGACTTCTCGCGGCATTCCCCGACGGAAAGACTCTTGACGAACTCAGCTACCGCACCATTGCCTGGGGTTTCCCCTTCCTTGCCGTTGGCATAGTCTCCGGCGCCGTATGGGCAAACTACGCATGGGGTACATACTGGAGCTGGGATCCGAAAGAGACGTGGTCCCTTATTACATGGTTCATTTACGCGGCATACCTACATGCGAGGGTTACAAGGGGCTGGCGAGGTAAAAAGGCCGCCTATCTTTCCATAGCGGGCTTTCTTGCAGTACTCTTCCTTTATTGGGGGGTAAGCTTTGTCCTGCCCGGTCTCCATGCCTACGCATAAGACCTTTCTGGACTCGAGGCACTAATTTTCATGACCGCCCATAAGGGCAGTTGATAACAATATAAAAACAAGGTATATTGTAAAGATGGCAGGTGAGACAACAGGTGAGGGCGGGCTTCCAAAAGCCGTCATAATAGGCGTGGTAGTCGTGGCCATAGTGGCAGTTGTACTTGTCGTTATGAGTCAGAAACAGCACTTTACCCTAATGGCCCCCGGGGCCGAGGCTGTTGACTTCACCCTGCCTGACCTTGATGGAAAGGAACATACTCTCTCAGCCCTAAAAGGCAATGTTGTCTTCCTGAACATCTGGGCCACATGGTGCGGTCCATGTCAGGAAGAAATTCCCTCCATGCAGTTCATGCACAATAGGTTAAAGGACAAACCCTTTAAGATAGTCGCCGTAAGCATTGACAAGGGCGATGACGACGTAGTAAAAAAGTTTGCTGATAAACTCGGCATTACCTTCCTCATACTCCACGACCAGAAGGGAAAGATTAAAGACACCTACAAGACAACTGGTGTCCCCGAGACCTTTATCATCGACCAGAACGGAATAGTGGCCGAGAAGGTATGGGGTCCCAGAGACTGGTCCAACCCGAAAAATTTACGTACCATTCAGAGCCTTCTCAAAAACGGCGCCCGCGCACCTGACTCCTACGGCAGAAAATAGGCAATGCTTCCTTTTCTAATCGTTCTTTAATCTTCATGGCGATATCTTTTATCTGTTGCTTACATGGATTCGTCGTCGGAACTCAACGATTACCGCATCAACAGTCTTTGCCTCTGTTCCATTGAAGGACTCTCTTTTGCCTTACAATTGTCTTCTGTTTTGAAGGCAAAATATAAAATTAAAAGGAAATTACCATGAATAGCGAAGTTACCCTCTCTCTGGCATTCTTCGGCGGCATACTCTCTTTTGTATCCCCCTGCGTGCTTCCTCTTGTCCCTTCCTACGTATCCTTTGTTACCGGTATTTCATTCGAGGACCTTACGAGCGAGAACGCCGGTCAGCTTAAAAAAGTCATACTCCTCAACTCCCTTATGTTTATACTGGGTTTTACAGCGGTCTTTGTCCTTATTCTTGGTTCCTCTGCACAGCTCTTTGGCTCGGTCTTTCTCCGGTATCAGAACATCGTCCGTGAGATAGGCGGCGTTATAATTATTCTTCTTGGAATTCATATCATGGGGATCATCAACATAAAAATCCTCCAGCGCGATAAGAGATTTCATTTCTTTAAAGACAAGCCTGCGGGCTTTGTGGGCTCTTTTCTCGTAGGTATGGGGTTTGCCGCGGGATGGACTCCATGTATAGGTCCCATACTTTCGGCTATCTTCGCAGTGGCGGCAACTTCTACAAGTCCCTTTGCCGGCATGAAACTGTTCTTCGCCTATTCCGTAGGGCTTGCCATCCCGTTTTTTCTCACATCTCTCGGTATAAATACATTCCTGCGCCACTTCAATAAACTGAAAAAACACATGAGGGTTATGTCTTTCGTCACCGGTTTTTTCCTTATATTGACAGGGGTATTGATTTTCTTCAATTCGCTTGCTATAATCTCTTCATATCTCGATGCCATATTGCCGCAACTTAGTTAAGCAAAAGAAGAGACTATGACCAAACTTCATGTAGACATCTATATGAGACAGGATTGTTCGCCTTGTCGTTTCAACATGGAAACAGACCCCATGACAAACCAACCCTGCGCAAATTGCAGGATAGCTACCTCGGTTATCAAAAAAGTAAATGATGATATTCCCTTTACCCTCAACGAGATCGATATCTCCTCTAACGAAGGACTTAAACGCAGGTATAGCGAAGATATCCCGACCGTTTTTATTAACGGCAAAAAATCTTTCAAGTTCAAAGTAGACGAAGCAGAGTTTTGCAAAAAGATCAAACGGGAAATTCTCAAGGCCGGTATCTCACGTTACAGAGCGCGCCACAAAGACGACTCCCTCTAAATCGCAACTGAGCCGTAACTTCACTCTACACTTGCTTTACTGTCCGAATGCTTCATACTCCGCGTACTTCACTGGCCACGTACTTTACTGCCAGCTTGCTTCTCTCTCCGCTTCTTTCACTGCTCGCTTACTTCACGCTACTGCTTATTGCCTCCACGCCGTTGATTTTCCCCTCGTGTATCACTTTACTGCCTCCGCATATTTCACCACGCCGTTGATTTCACCTCGCCCCGCTTAATTCATTCCCGGCCTTCTCGAGCTCCTCGCTAATGTATTTTCAGATGATCTTGTCTCTTAATTTCAGACAGAACTTTTTTAATAAAATAAAACCTTTTTATCATCTGGCTCCACGGTTTTCTTATCAAGGACTTTACTCGCCATTCTTGCTTTTTATCTGTGGATTGGTTATATTCTTATTGATTTTAAATTCCCTTGAACTTAGACCGCTCAGCGGGAAGGGCAGGCCAGACACAATACAGCGCGCCTTATCCCGCTACACAGACCGAGTCTTCTTAAGGCCCCTCTTTACATAGCGAATACTCTCAAGGCAGTATCTTGAGGTTTACGGTTTAAATGAAAAAATCTTTTCTCGTCATCTCATTTTTTGTATCTCTGATTCTGGCCCTGCCATGCACCGCCCTTGCCCTGAAGGCGCATGTCGGCGACCTCAGTGTAGTGACTGCACCTGATGTCCTGAATGTATCCTTCTCTGTTGAAAACGCCTTCCCGAAACAAATTGAAGAGGCCATTAAGAGCGGCGTCCCTACATCATTCAACTTCATTATCGAATTTTCGCGTATAAGGGGTTTCTGGTTTGACAAGAGCATCGGCAGATGGAACTTCAAGCACACCGTCAAATACGATACGCTAAAGCAGGAATATGAGATAACCCTTGAAGAAAAAAGTTCCTTGAAGATATTTACAAAGGACTACGAGGAGATGAAGAGGATAATGAGTTCGCCGGATTCCGTTGCCCTTCTCCCTGCCTGGGGATTGCCGCGTAACTATAAATACGAACTTCGCATCATGGCGGAGCTTCGCACTATCAGACTGCCTTTCCGCCTTGATTACATGTTTTTCTTCCTGAGGTTATGGGATATTGATACGGACTGGTATTCATACAAGTTTACCTATTGACAGAGGCCATGCAGAGTTCCAGTAAAGCGCAGAGCGATCAGAAAAGACGGCGTAGGGAGATTATCATCATCATCGCCGTCCTCCCGGTTATCGTACTGCTCACTTATTTCGAATCCCACATTACCATCCTCAGCGGCAATGTACCCATACCGGCCAATATACTCATATTGGGCCTTATAAACCTCAATATTATCCTCCTCATTGTCGTTATCTACCTCGTCCTGCGCAACACGGTAAAGATATTTTTCGAGAGGAAGAGAAAGGTTATGGGCTCAAAGCTCATGACAAGGCTCATTACGGCCTTTGTCGCCCTATCCATTGTCCCTACACTCATTTTGTTTTTTGTTGTCATCTCATTCATTAACCGTAGTATTGACGGCTGGTTTAATATAAGGATAGAAGACTCTCTGCAGGGTTCTCTTGAACTCGGCCAGAATTATTACAGGGATATGAAAGACAAGATGCTCTCCGGCGCCCGAATCATCGCCGCTTTCGCAGGCAAGGTTCCGCTGACCTCTGACTCTTCAAAGCTTCGTTACTTCATATATCAGCGTATGGCGGAAAACGACTACGCCACCATTGAGGTCTTCAATGCCAGGGGCCGGAGAATCATGTATTTTCTCTCTGATTCCGTTGTAGACGGAACCGTACCCGATGTTGGAGTTGAACGTATGAAGGCAACCTTCGCTGGTTCGCCCTTGAGCTTTGTCGAGAGCCTCAGCCTCGGAGATGTTGTCCGCGGTTCATACCCCATAATGCTTTCCGGGCATCCCGGCAGTGTAGAAGGCGCCGTCGTGGTAAGCTATCACGTCCCCCTCAGCCTTATGGGCAAGATGAAAGAGATCTCCACGGCCTTTGAGGGGTACAAACAGCTTAAACTCCTTAAAAATCCCGTAAAAACAAGCTACTTTGTCATACTCCTCATTATCACCCTGCTCATTGTATTCTTCTCTATATGGATTGGGAGATACCTTGCAAGGGGTATTACCGTCCCTATACACGAACTCGCCAACGGCACCAATGAGGTGGCTGGCGGGAACCTTGATTTCAGGATCAACATCGAGTCCGATGACGAGATAGGTCTCCTTGTACGCTCATTCAACCGCATGACCGAGGACCTCAAAGCAGGAAAGACGCGCATCGAAGAGGCGAACCTCGACCTTCGAAAGACCAATACAGAGCTTGAGCAGAGACGGCGCTATATGGGCATAGTCCTTGACAACGTATCGGCTGGCATTATCTCCATTGACCGCTACGGCAGGATTACTTCCATCAACAGGGTGGCGGCGGAGATACTCGGCACAGACGAGGGGTACGCCCTCCTTAAAAATTACAGGGATGTACTTCGCGAGGAAGACAGAAAGGTCTTCAGGGAGCTTATACGCCACATGAACGAAGCCGGCGTTCAGGCCATGGAGAGGCAGATAAGTATCAAGGTCGGAGATAAGACAATAATGATACTTATCAACCTCAACGCGCTCCGTGACGACAAGGGAGCTTACCTCGGCATGGTGGCCGTCCTTGACGACCTTACCCATCTACTAAAGACGCAGAGGATGCAGGCCTGGAAAGAAGTAGCCAAGCGCATTGCCCATGAGATAAAAAACCCTCTTACGCCTATTAAGCTCTCTGCTCAGAGGCTCCGTAAAAAATATCTTCAAGACTTCACGGACAAGGATATCTTCGACGAGTGCACCATTACCATCATTCAGCAGGTCGACGAGCTGAAGGTTCTTGTTGACGAGTTCTCAAACTTTGCCCGCATGCCTGCCGTTACCCCTATGCCCAACGACCTTAACGAGGTAGTGCGCGAGACAGTGGCCCTTTACAAGACAGCCGATAGCGATATAGAGTATAATGTCTTTACTGACGATTCCATGCCCGTTGTGAGCATTGACAGAGACCAGATAAAACGCGCCCTAATCAACCTCTTTGATAACGCATCCGCCTCTATTGAGGGGGCCGGTTCCGTAACCGTAAGGACGTTGTACGAGCGGGACCTTGGCCTCGTGCGTGTCGAAGTCATAGACACGGGCTCGGGCATTAAGTCCGAGGCGAGAGAAAGGCTCTTTGAACCCTATTTTTCCACTAAACGGACAGGCACGGGCCTCGGCCTTGCCATCGTGAGTGATATTATCTCCGACCATAACGGTTATATAAGGGTAAAGGACAATCCCGCCGGCGGGACAATCTTCGTAATCGAGCTTCCTGTGAGGTCTGTGAATATATGAACAAGATAATGGTTGTAGATGATGAGAAGAACATAAGAGATTCTCTCGGGGGTGTCCTCACCGATGATGGATACTCTGTAGTAACCGCTCCGAGCGCAGAAGATGCTCTCAGCACCTTGCCCCGCGAGCGTCCCGATGTCGTTCTGCTTGATATCTGGCTACCTGGAATGGACGGCATAAAGGCACTTCAGAAGATAAAGAAAATGTGTCCTGATGTGCAGGTCATTATGATATCCGGTCATGCCAGTATAGATACGGCTGTTGAGGCCACAAAGCTCGGGGCCTATGATTTTATCGAAAAACCTGTCTCTCTTGACAAGGTAATCCTTACGGTTGAACATGCTATAGCGCACACGATGCTCTCTAATGAGGTTAGAGAGCATCGTGAACGGGCCCTTGCGAAGTACGAGATTATCGGCGTCTCAGATGTTATGAAGGCCCTCAAAAATGATATTCAGCGCGCCGCGCCATCAAATTCATGGGTGCTTATCACTGGCGAGAACGGCACGGGAAAAGAGTTTGTTGCCCGCAATATACATCTGCTCTCATCGCGCTCCTCAAGGCCTTTTGTCGAGGTGAACTGTGCCGCCATCCCTGATGAACTTATAGAGAGCGAGCTATTCGGCCACGAAAAGGGCGCTTTTACAGGCGCCTTATTAAAGAAAAAAGGCAAGTTTGATATCGCCGATAGAGGGACAATCTTTCTTGATGAGATAGGCGATATGAGTATGAAGACACAGGCCAAGGTGCTGAGAATATTACAGGAGCAAACCTTCGAGAGGGTAGGCGGAACTGAGCTTATAAAGGTGGACGTAAGGGTCATAGCGGCGACAAACAAGGACCTCAAGGAGGAGATACAAAAGGGAAATTTCAGAGAGGACCTCTACTACAGATTAAACGTCATACCTCTCGTCGTACCGCCTCTCAGGCGCAGACCAGAGGATATAAGCCTTCTTATAGAGCATTTTCTGCGCGAAGCCTCTCGTAAATCAGGAGTAGAGACCATAAAGGCCGATAATAATGTCATGAGACGTCTCTCGGAGTACGCCTGGCCCGGGAATGTCCGCGAGTTAAAGAACCTTGTTGAACGTCTCGTCATCATGAGCCCCGGCCCCACTATTACGATTAACGACCTGCCTTCCTATATAAGCGGCGAAGAGACAAGCGATGATCATCTCGGCCTCTTCTCAAGGAGCCTTCTCCGTGACGCGAGGTCATCATTTGAGAAGGAGTTTATCATCAGAAAATTAAAGCGCAACAACGGAAACATAGCGAAGACCGCCGAGGCCATAGGCATTGAGCGAAGCCACCTTTACAGAAAGATAAAGAGCTACGGCATAGAGCCCGAAGACCTCTGAATCTCTACTTAAGGGGGGGTGTTTTTTTTTACTTTCATGCTATAATCGCACAATAATAAATATATCACCTGCCCATTATATATTTTTTCAATAAATGCCCTTCTGACAAGAGCCCTTCGTAATAAAATGGCGTTTGACATTAAGGCAAACTTCAAAAGGAGATTAGCTTCATGAACTTATTTCTATAGGGTCATCTCCCAAGTGAGTGGGTAATTTTGCTTGTTTTTCATATCGGTTT
>CAYYUX010000047.1:0-13129 GCA_964474975.1 uncultured Thermodesulfobacteriota bacterium | reverse complement strand
TTTATTAAACCCTATGAAATGCATTTTACCCACTCGGTTGGGAGATGACCCTTAATTACTTTGTGGGTAGCGACAAGTCAAAATGGTGCTCCAATATCCCTACCTACGGGACCGTTACCTATAAGGATGTATACAAGAATATCGATATAAAGTTTTACGGCAACAACAAAAACATCGAGCATGACGTAATCGTCCGCCCGGGCGGTGATTTTTCCAATGTCAAGTTCGCCTATAGCGGGATTAAAGGCCTTAATGTCAGAGATGACGGCAACCTTGAGGTCACCCTTAACCACGGAACGATAATCGAGGAAAGGCCCGTTATCTATCAGGAGATTAAGGGCGAGAGGGTTGCAGTCGAGGGCGCTTACAAGATACTCAAGGCAACGGACGGAACCTTTACCTACGGCTTCACTGTGGCATCTTATGACAAAACAAAAGACCTCGTAATAGACCCCGTGCTGGTATACTCCACTTATCTTGGAGGCACCTATGATGATTTTGGCCGGGCCATAGCAGTTGACGACACAGGGGCCGTTTATGTGACGGGTTTTACGCCCTCTACGGACTTTCCCCTGATGAACCCCATACAGGGCGCTACGGCCGGTAATTACAGCGCCTTTGTGACGAAGATAAACCCGGCGGGCACGGCGATTGTATATTCCACGTACCTTGGCGGCACTGGTGACGACTATGGTTATGGGATTGCCGTTGACGCTTCGGGGAGCACATATGTAACAGGTACCACCGGCTCCACGGATTTCCCTCTTATGAACCCTATACAGGGCGTTAAGGTGGGGACAGCATGGATGCCTTCTGCCTTTGTAACCAAGATAGACTCTGCCGGCGCGTCTATTGTCTACTCCACATTTCTCGGCGGCTCCTTGACGGACGAGGGCTCGGGCATAGCCGTTGACAGCTCCGGTGCGGCCTATGTCTCGGGGTATACCAACTCAACTGATTTTCCCGTAGCCAGCCCCATACAGGGGGTCCATGGGGGAAGTTTTTGGGATGCCTTTGTAACGAAGATAAACCCCGCGGGTTCCGCTTATGTCTACTCTACCTATCTTGGCGGCAGTTCTTATGATGAGGCCCTTGGCATAGCCGTTGACAGTTTTGGGGCGGCCTATGTTACGGGCTGGACCGATTCAGCGGACTTTCCCGTGATGAACCCTATACAGGGCACTAACGGGGGTGGCGCATGGATATCTGACGCCTTTATAACAAAGATAAACCCCGCGGGGTCTGCTTATGTCTATTCCACCTATCTTGGCGGCAGTTCTTATGATGAGGGGCATGGCATAGCCGTTGACAGCGCTGGGTCAGCCTATGTAGCGGGGCGGACCTCCTCAACTGATTTTCCCCTTGCGACCCCTATACAGGCGACTTTCGCAGGCATTGGGGACGCCTTTGTAACAAAGATAAACCCCGCAGGTTCCGCCTACACCTATTCCACTTATCTCGGCGGCACCGGTTATGAGCAGGCCGACGGCATAGCCGTTGATAGTTCAGGGACGGCCTATGTGACGGGTTGGACCGCATCTACGGACTTTCCCCTTGTAGCTCCCATCCAGGGTTTTATGGGGGGCGGAGTGGAGTCTGTGGCGGACGCATTTGTAACGGAAATAAACCCTGCCGGTTCGGCCTATAGCTTTTCCACCTATCTCGGCGGTAGCACATCAGCGGAATCCGGTAGTGCCATAGCCGTTGATACTGCAGGGGCTATTTATGTAACGGGTTACACCTCCTCAACGGACTTTCCCCTTATGAACCCCATACAGGGTGTTAAGGCAGGCGGAGCCTTCACTAACGATGCCTTTATCACCAAGATAGGTGCATCTTCACCTGTCGTCACCCTTGCCATCACCCCTGACGCCGTTTCAATTCCTCAGGGCTTTACCCTCGGCTACAACGTGACGGCAACAAACACCACGGCTGTTCAGCAGTGCTTCAATTACTGGGAGAACGTGAACCTTCCCGGCGGAACCTTATTTCCGCCAACAGATTCGCTCTTTAAACCCGTCCCGCGACTCTGCCTTAACGGCGGTGCCTCAATGACGGTTCACCTGACACACGGTGTGCCATTGACGGCGCCTATCGGTGCATACGTCTTCAACTCTTATGTGGGTATCTACCCATATAGCTTCAGGGTCGTTGTTGATACGACGAGTTTCAACTTCAACGTGACTGCTGGAGTAGCGCCCATACGAAACCGGCAGACCTCGTGGCGCTTAATTGAGAACAGTTTTAGAAGGTAAGTTATACCCATATCTGATTGAAAGGGCTGCCGTTTTCGGCGGCCCTTTTTTATGTACATGGCAATAATCCCCCCATTCGGGGGATTGACGTAATGCGGGGTTACGTGGTATATAATTAATTGTAAATCCATAAAAATCACACGGGAAGGTTGCGTTTTAAGCGCGTTAAATCAGGGGAGGACGGTTTTTTTGGCCTGCCATCAAGACAAGGAGATAAGCATCATGAGGTTATTCATCTTACTGCTGTTGCAGGTTCTGCTACTTGTACCATTTGCGAGCTTCGCCTCTGACGGGGGTAAACTCCCCATAGCGCTAGACTCTGATAAGACCGCGATTACAGAGGCGCAGAGGGCCGGTATCATAAAGTCCTATGGAAAACTTCCCCTTTATTTTATCGAGAATAAAGGACAGGCGGACAAGAGTGTAAGGTTTTTCGAGCAGGGCTCCGGCCATACAATGTTCTTTGCAAGGGACGGCGTAGTCCTTGCCCTTACCAAAAACGCGGGCAAAGCCGATAAGGCCACTCATGACAAAAAGCTTACCACCGAGATCCTCCGTTTCTCTTTTGCAGGATCTGAGAAGAATGCTCATATTGCCGCCGGAGAGGCCATGCCGGGTCATGTAAATTACTTTGTAGGCAATGATAAAACAAAATGGCGCAGTAACATCCCCACATACGGCAACCTTACCTATAAAGACCTTTACAAAAATATCGATATCAAGTTCTACGGCAATAACAATAACATTGAGCATGATATTATCGTGCGTCCCGGCGGAGACCCCTCTCTGGTAAAGTTTGTCTACAATGGGATAAAGGGTCTGAATGTTACGGATACAGGCGACCTTGAAATACTCATGCGCGAGGGTACGCTTATTGAGCAGAGGCCCGTTATCTATCAGAAGATCGACGGCAGGAGGGTGGCCGTAGAGGGTAGCTACAGGCTTTTATCTGCAAAAAAGGACGGTATGTTTGCCTATGGTTTCAAGGTAGCCTCTTATGACCATACAAAAGAGCTTATCATCGACCCTGTCCTTGTTTATTCCACATATCTCGGCGGTTCCGCCCGTGATTTTGCCAAGGACATTGCCGTTGACTCAACGGGCTCTGTCTATGTTACGGGACAGGCCGCTTCCACGGATTTTCCCATCGCTGGCGCAATACAGGGCGTCTTCGCCGGAGGCTCTGAAGATGTCTTTGTGACCAAGATAAACTCAGCGGGCTCGGCCCTTGTTTATTCCACCTATCTTGGAGGCGGTCTAACAGATCTTGGCGAATCCATTGCTATTGACTCCACGGGTGCGGCCTATGTTACGGGTATGACAAGGTCTACGGACTTTCCCGTTCTCGGCGCCACACAGGGGGCTTTTGGAGGAGGCGGCGAAGACGCTTTTGTAACGAAGATAAACCCTGCGGGTTCGGCTATTGTCTATTCCACATACCTTGGCGGAAACCTCTCCGAGTTTGGCTTCGGCATAGCCCTTGACAATACAAATGCAGTCTATGTAACGGGATTAACCACATCTTTAAACTTTCCTCTCGTGAACCCCATACAGTCTCTTCACGGTGGAGGCTTTCAGGATGCCTTTGTAACGAAGATAAACCCTGCGGGCTCGGCCTATGTATACTCCACATACCTTGGCGGCGGAGGCAGTGATGCCGGCAATGACATAGCCGTTGACGCATCGGGCGCGGCCTATGTGACGGGCCAGACAGCTTCTGTTGATTTTCCCGTAGCTTCTCCTCTGCAGGGCGCTAACGCCGGAGGAATTGACGCATTTTTAACAAAGATAGACCCTGCGGGCGCCGCCCTCGTATATTCCACTTATCTTGGCGGTTCTATCGGAGATGATATCGGCTCCGGCATCGCCCTTGACAGCGCCGGTTCCGTTTATGTCACCGGAGATACATCGTCAATCAACTTTCCCACCGTAGCCCCCATACAGGCTCTGTATGGAGGAGGGCTGACTGACGCCTTTGTCTTGAAGCTAAACGCCCCTGGTACGGCGCTTATTTATTCCACCTTTATCGGCGGTACCGCCTCTGATTTCGGCAGAGCCGTAGCCGTTGACAGCAAGGGCATCGCCAATGTCATAGGCGAGACCTTTTCCGGGGATTTTCCCCTTGTGTCCCCCATACAGGCGACCTTCGGGGGAGTGCTTGAAGACGCCTTTGTATCAAGGATAAATGCCGCGGGTTCCGCTTATCTGTATTCCACATACCTTGGCGGCAATAATGACGATATGGGTTTCGGCATAGCCGTTGATATCACGGGAAACGCCTATGTAACAGGCGGCACCGCTTCGTCGGACTTTCCCCTTGTAACTCCCATACAGCCGACCCTTGGCGGCGGAGGGGGGTTTGCAGATGCCTTTGTCGGTAAGATTACCGATACGCCCCTGCCCGTTGTATCCCTTGTGATTTCTCCAGATACCACCACGGTACCATTAGGTGGAACCCTTGGCTACAACGTGACGGCCACGAACACCACGGCAGTTCAGCAGTGCTTTAATTACTGGGAGAATGTAACATTGCCGAGCGGTGCCACATTCCCGGCAAAGGATTCGCTCATAAAGCCTGTGCGTCGTTTGTGCCTGGCTGGCGGGACCTCAACCACCGTTCCTATCAGCCATGGTGTACCCATAACCGCGCCAGCGGGTACCTATGTCTTTAACTCTTATGTGGGTATATTCCCCTTTGACTTCAGGGCTGTTGTAGATACGGCGAGTTTCACCTTCAATGCGCAGGGCGTACCCGCGCCAACGCCTACGCCGCGCACTTCGTGGCGTTCGGTTAAGTAAAAAGGTTTTTGCCAAGATAGAAATATCTTTCCCTGCGAGAAGGGGTTGCCGGAGAGCGGTAACCCCTTCCCTTTATTCGGGAGGCAAAAATGTTCGTTAACCTGGCCGCCATCCGCTCCATCACCGCCATCGCTTCAACGCCCTTTGCATACCACCACATGAACTTTATATACGTTTGATAAAGGTTGACTTATTAAAATGGCGGACTTAAAATTAAAAATTAAGAAAACAACTGGTATTTATTCTTGAGTCTTTACTGATGAAGACGGTCTTTATTCCTCTTTGAGGGGTTGCCTGTGCGGTGTGCTGGTCTGAGAAAATTTTTATTCAGCTTGTTTTTTTTGAGCTGTTTTTTTATCTCCACGCTATGCCTTGGGGCCGCAGGAGAGAAGCCTCTCGGACTTATCGTAATAGACCCGGGACACGGCGGTATTGACAAGGGCGCCATAGGACGTGGAGGCATAAAAGAAAAAGACCTTACTCTTAAGGTGGCAAAGCGGCTCGCGCGAATCCTTAGGAACAAGTACGGCTACATGGTGATTCTCACAAGGACCGATGATACCTATATACCCCTTGACAAGAGAACGGAGATAGCCAACTCCCTGGGGGCCAACCTCTTTATAAGTATCCATGTAAATGCCGCTAAGAGCCGGCATGCAAGGGGCGTTGAGACGTTTTTTCTGAGTTACGACGCCACAGACGAAGACGCCGTAAGACTCGCCGCCGTGGAGAACGGTTTTAACGCCTCGAAAACGGGCATCGAATATGCCTTTAACAATGACCTCAAGACTACGCTCCTTGACCTTGTGGAGACGGCGGCTCATCACGAGAGCTCAACCCTCGCTGAATCCATACATACGAGTATAATAAGACTTACCGGACGCGGCGACCGCGGCGTAAGGCAGGCCCCTTTTGCCGTACTTGACGGAGCCGTAATGCCCGCCGTACTCGTGGAGCTTGGTTTCATATCCAATAAGGCAGATATAAGGTGGCTCTCATCAGAGAGGGGAAGGGCCGATGCGGCAAGGTCCATTGCCCTCGGCATAGCGGACTTTACAAACAAGACAGGGAGAGGGGTGGATAAATTTGGCCTTGAAAAATAAAAAAAGATTCAATGGAAGAGGGCTTGACGAGCTTCGTACCGTCAATATAACAAGGGGGCTCCTTGACACGGCAGACGGTTCTGTCTTAATAGAGACGGGGCTTACAAAAGTCCTCTGCACAGCAACCCTTGAGGAGAGTGTACCCGCCTTTCTTCAGGGTTCGGGCAAGGGATGGCTTACGGCGGAATACGCCATGCTCCCGCGTTCGAGCAGGATGCGTGTGAGAAGAGAGTCTGCCCTGGGGCGTATCGGCGGCAGGACTCATGAGATACAGCGTCTCATAGGAAGGAGCCTTCGCGCCGTATGCGACCTAAAGGCCCTTGGAGAGAGGACCGTCATTATAGACTGCGATGTACTGCAGGCCGACGGCGGAACAAGGACGGCGTCCATCACAGGTGCTTATATCGCACTCTGTGACACCATCAGGGTCTCTGTGGAGATGGGTATATTGGAGAGGACGCCTATTGTCGGGTCTATAGCCGCCGTAAGCGTGGGCATAGTAAAGGGGCAGGCAATGCTTGACCTTACATATGAAGAAGACTCGGCGGCTGATGTGGATATGAATGTCGTAATGACGGGTGGCGGAAGGTTTGTGGAGGTTCAGGGTACGGCAGAGAACAATACCTTCTCACGCGAAGATATGAACGACCTTCTTGGACTTGCCGATAAAGGCATAACCCGGCTTCTGGAGTTGCAGAGAGAGGCTACGGAGTAAACCCTCGGTTTTTTTTGACTTATCATTGTCTCTGTCTCAGGCGAAGTTAAGCGCCTGTAGCCGCGAAGCTTATGAAGATACTTTTAGCCACAGGCAATAAAAATAAGATAGGAGAGTTTAGCGGGCTCACTTGCGGGCTTGATGTAGAGGTAGCCTCTCTTGAGGATTTTCCCGGCCTTGCACTGCCGCCTGAAGACGGGGAGTCATTCATTGAAAACGCCCTTCTCAAGGCCCGTTTCGCCGCAGAGTTTTCAGGGCTCTCAACCGTTGCCGATGACTCCGGCCTCGTCGTGGAGGCCCTCGGGGGCCGACCGGGCATCTATTCTGCGAGGTACGCCGGGCCCGGGGCAGGTGATAGAGACAACATAGATAAGCTCCTTAAAGAAATGAAGGGGCTTAACGGCGAAAAGAGGCGGGCTTCTTTTGTCTGTGTCCTTGCCTATGTCGAACCCGGCGGCCCGGAGAAAACCTTCAGAGGCGCCTTGAATGGGGTTATTGCCCTCTCTCCGGCGGGCAGGGGCGGATTTGGTTATGACCCTGTCTTTTTTATACCCGAAAAAGGCGTAACCGCCGCAGAACTTTCAATGGAGGATAAGAACGCCATAAGCCACAGGGGAGAGGCACTAAGGGCCTTTATCCAGTGGTTTGCCGCAAGAGATGATATGAAGATGCGTTGAGATTATTTCCCGAGGAGCTGAAGCGTTAACTCCCGGCAGGCTTCTAAAGTTGCATGGAGTATATAGCTGTATAATTTTGCAGGAAGGATATAAGGCTCTAAGGCTTGGGGGACGGCAGGCTCAGGCCGACTTTATTCAAACAAATGGAGGTCTATAATGGAAGAGAGGGAGATGGATGTTGTGCCGGGCCTTGAGGGCATACCAGCGGCTAACTCGGCCATAAGCTTTATTGACGGCGAGGCAGGCATCCTTGAGTACCGCGGTATCCCTATTGAGGAACTGGCTGAAAAAAGCACTTTTCTTGAGACGGCCTACATGCTTATCTTCGGAGACCTCCCCACAGAAGACGAGCTTGCCTCCTTCACTGAGCATATTACATTTCATACACGGCTGAAGTATAAGATTTTGAGGATGATGGAGGCCCTGCCCGAGACGGGTCATCCAATGGATTTTCTCCAGTCCGTGGTATCCGCCATGGGCATGTACTATCCCGCGAGGGATACGCTGGACAGCGAGGTACGCTACCAGTCCGCTGTGCGCCTTGTGGCAAAGATGCCCACCATTGTGGCGGCCTGTCACAGGATGAGGCGGGGAGACGCACCCATTGCGCCGAGAAATGACCTCTCCTTTGCCGCTAATTTTTACTATATGCTCTTCGAGCGCGAACCGACTCCTTTTATTGAAAAGGTCATTGATGTCATACTAATCCTTCACGCCGACCATACCATGAACGCCTCTACTTTCAGCGCTCGCGTCGTCGGCTCCACGCTTGCCGATCCCTACACGATAGTCTCTTCGGCTATAGGCACACTCTCGGGGCCCCTTCACGGCGGGGCAAACGAGAAGGTCCTTAATATGATAGAGGAAATTGGCTCCGTCGAGAGGGCCGTCCCCTATGTGGAGGAGATGATTGCCCGTAAAGAAAAGATAATGGGCATAGGACACAGGGTATATAAGACAGCAGACCCGAGGGGCAGGATACTGAAGTCCTATATGAAGGAGCTTCGTGACCATGAGGGCTCCGTAGACCCCCTTGCCGTGGACATATCAGATGCCGTGGAGCGCGCTGTGGAAGAGCGCCTCGGAGCCAAGGGGCTTTGGCCCAATATCGATTTTTATTCAGGCGTGGTATTCAAGGCCCTTGGCATAGAGCCGGAGCTCTTTACTCCCATATTCGCCATGGGAAGGGTGGCGGGCTGGCTCGCGCATTGGATGGAACAGCTTAAAACCAATCGTATCTATCGCCCTGTTCAGAGGTATACCGGGCTCAGGGAGAGGCAATATATACCAGTAGCCATGCGCCGTAAAACCTCGCAGAAGGACCGTTCCTGAGATGATAAATAAGACTACGGCGCGTTCCATGGCTATGACGCTCATCCTTATTTTCACCCTTTTAGCTGTAGGCGGGTGCGTCGCACGCAGGGCCTTGAGGCTGAGAGACAACAAGAATATATCCATACACGAGATGGAGAGCTCCCTTGGCGATGTGCGCCTTATATTTGTAGGCGAGTATCACAAACGCCTCGGCCACCATCGTATGCAACTTGAGGTGATAAAGGCCCTTGACGCCGCAGGGGTGAAACTCGCCATAGGTCTTGAGATGTTTACCGCCGAGAATCAGCCCGTCCTTGACCGCTGGGTAAGGGGCGAGATGACGGAGCTTGCCTTCAGAAAGGCCTATTATAAAAACTGGACCATCGCATGGTACAAGTACAGGGGCATCTTTCGCTACGCCCGCAGGCACCATATACCGCTTGTGGGGCTTAACCTCCCGAAGAAGATAACGCATAAGCTCTTTGCCGGAGGCCTTAAGGGGCTGACACGTAAGGAGCGTGATTCACTGGGCGACATTACCTGCGACGTTGATATGGAGTACGAGAAGATGATACGCGAGGCCATGGGTCAGCATTCTCACATGAGCGATGCGGAGTATCAGGACTTTTGCAGGGTGCAGATGGCATGGGATACCTTCATGGCCGGAAGGATAGTGGATTATCTTGTCGGCAACCCCGGCCGCGTCATGGTGGTCCTTGCCGGAAGCGGCCATGCATGGAAAAGGGGTATTCCGAGAAAGGTAAGGGCCGCGGCGCGCCTCGAAAATATTGTTTTACTGCCCGAGGTCGTCGGTGAGTTCGATAAGCGCGACGTAACAAGGGACGATGCCGATTATCTTCTTCTTGACCGCTGATGGGGCATGTATCCGGGGGGGGGGAGTGGGCGGGGTATTATATCGCCCTCCTGATGGCGTCTATCAGGAGGGCGTACTGCACCGATTACCCTGAGCCTTTCAGTCCGTTCATAAGAGGGCCGGCGTACTCAAGGTGTTGCGGAGATTTTGCTCGTTCACTCCTCCCGAAAGGCTTATTCTCCTGATTGGTATCAAAGATATTCTCGAACTCTCCTGCCCCGTCCCTGAATATCCTGTACAGAGCCGGGTCAAATCCGTGACTCTCTTGAGTGTCCATTATATCAATAGTTTTTTTATGGTCAAAGGCGGCCTTATATGGACGCTTGCTCCGAAGGGCGTCGTACATGTCCACTATATGCACTATCCTCCCGCTTATGGGGATACCGGTCTTTTCGCGCTTCCCGGGATAACCGCTCCCATCCCATCTTTCATGATGGTTAAGGGCGATATCCATGGCCGTCTTGAGGACCACTGAGCCGGGGTTGTGAAGGATATTGGCCCCTATCTCGCAGTGCGTCTGCATGACGGAGTACTCATCCTCTGTGAAGCTACCTTGTTTAAGGAGGATATTATCAGGTATGCCTATCTTTCCCACATCGTGCATGGGGCTTGCCTTGCATAGGGCAGTAACCTCTTTTTCCGAGAGCCCTGCCTTTTCTGCGAGCAGGCGCGAATATAGGCTTATCCTTGATATATGACCGCCCGTCTCCTTGTCCCTGTACTCGGCGGCGAGCGTAAGCCTCGTGACTGTATCAAGATACCCTTTTTTTATCTGCTCATAGGCATCTTCAAGGGCTAGCGTCTTTGAGCGTATCTCTCCCTCGATGGCCTTTCCATGCTCAAGGAGATATGTCTCGTATTTTTTTACTTTCAGCAGGTTCATCACCCGCAGGCAGAGTTCCGTTTTATCAATGGGTTTGTTGATAAAATCATCGGCTCCCGCGTAAAGCCCTGTTATCTTTGATTCTTTGTCTGAGAGGCTCGTTACTATGATGATGGGCGTGTACTTGGTGCGTGCGTCGCTCTTAAGCTTTTGGGTGACTTCGAATCCGTTTAACCCCGGCATTACAACATCGGTTATGATAAGGTCGGGTATAAGTTCGAAGGCCTTTTTAACGGCATCTTCTCCGTCTTCGGCCGTTACGCTGTCATAGCCCATGTCTGCAAGGCGGTCCTGGAATAGCTGTCGAAAAAAGATGTCGTCGTCGGCAACGAGTACGAGAGGTTTTCTGCTATCGCTTATCTTGACGGAAAAAGCTTTTGTTTTTATCTCCATGGCGCATCCTCCTGATGATAAGGATAATATATTTTTGGAGAATATCAAATTTTTTCAGAATTTTTTTTTCCTGTGACCTGAGTAACTGACGCAAGGGGTTTCAGGGTGTATGTTTTTTATTGAACCCCCTTGACAGGGGCGCGATGATTTACTATTATTGATTGGATTTTGAGGTTTTAAAAAAAACAGGGAGGCGCTTTTGAAAAGACAGAACCACAGGGGACTCAGTAGCTCGCTCATGTTATCCCTGGCGCTCGGTCTCTGCGTCATCGTCGGCCTTGTGTTTTTTTTAAGCCCCGATGCCTCTTCCAAAAAAAGTAATATAACTGATAGCCCCTCCCTTAAAGTCCCCGGCCCTCCGACCCCCGACAGATATGATGTCAAGATATCCGCCGCCGATACCTTCTACGGCGTCATGCGCGGCTTTGACCTCAGCCCGCAGGAAATAAAAAAACTCACAAGGGCGGCGCGGCCTTTTTATAACCTCGCATCTCTTCGCAGAGGCTCCGTGGTGAGCGTCTTTACCCTTGATAAGGCCCTTCAAAAGGTGCTTTACAAGATGGACGCATACAATGTCCTTGTCCTTACAAAGGACGAGTCCTCAAAGTACGGTTATCTCGCCTCAAGGCAGGCCCTTCCAAAAGAGGTTCGTCTTAAAAAGGCATCAGGTGTCATTGACTCCTCCCTCTATCGAGCGGCCATGTCTGCGGGAGTTGCGCCCCCGGTGATTGCCTCTCTCTCTGATATCTTTGCCTGGGATGTTGATTTCTCAACGGATATGAGAAAGGGAGATACCTTCAATATCCTATATGAGCAGGTCTACGTTGACGGCAAGTTTGTGGGCAACGGCTCCATCGTGGGGGCAGAGCTGACCAACGGCGGCAGAGACTATAAGGCCATCTATTTTAAAGACAAAAAAGGCAGGGCAGGTTATTACGACCTCGATGGCACGTCTTTAAGAAGGATGCTCATGAAATCACCTCTGCGCTACAGGCGCATAAGCAGTTATTTTACGGAGAGGCGTTTTCATCCCATACTCAAAATATACAGGCCCCATCACGGCATTGATTACGCGGCCCCAAGGGGTACCCCCGTTGACGCCGCCGGAAGCGGCAGAGTAATCTTTGCCGGTTGGAAGCGCGGTTACGGACGTTTTATCGCCATTAAGCACAGCAACGGCTATTCAACTGGCTATGGGCATCTCTCAAAGATAAAAAGAGGCATAAGGCGCGGAAAAAGGGTCGAACAGGGCGAGGTCATCGGATATGTAGGCTCATCGGGAATATCCACTGGTCCGCACCTCCATTACGAGGTGCGCAAAAACAGAAGGCTCATCAACCCGCTACATATAAAGGGCAGTCCCGATAAGTCCGTGGCAGGCTCCGATAAGGCCGCCTTTGTCCTTGTAAAAAACAATATCCTCCAAAGGCTCTCCACCGATGAGCCGACTATCTCTGTGCGGAGATAAAGGACCTTCTCACCGGAACCTATCTGCAAACCATTGGGCCGCATTCTGCCCTGACTGCCTGCGATGTCTCTTCAAAATATTGAAAGTATCTTTTGCCTCCCTTCCTCTTATCGGAATAATTCCGGTTTTGTCCCAGGGCCTCTTGACCTCCCTCTTATGGGGCTACGGCCATGAGGCCGTCATCGTCGTCCTTACCTCTGCTGTCGGCGTCATTGAGCGCGGCGCGCTTCGAGTCCCCCATGGGACGCATATACGTCGCCATGGACGGCCCCTCTCTCGTGGCGTTGTCCTTTTGCCCCGGTGTAGAGGACTTCCGCCGCCTCCTTGCCCATAGGCTCGGCCCCGCCATTATCCTCTCTCGTAGCCCTGACATCTCTATATTCACACCACTTTTCGCTCTATTGGAAAGCTACTTCTCCGCGGAACCTATCGATTTTAACTCGCTTCCAGTAAAGCTCTTCGGCACGGCCTTCGATGTGAGGGTATGGAATGCCATTGGAAAAATACCTTATGGCGATACCGCCAACTATGCCGGTATCGCATCGCTAATAGGGTCTCCCCGCGCCTGCAGGGCCGTGGCCAATGCCTGCGGTAGAAACATATTGCCTATTGTTATCCCCTGTCACAGGGTCATTCGCTCTGATAGGC
>CAYYUX010000046.1:0-13233 GCA_964474975.1 uncultured Thermodesulfobacteriota bacterium | reverse complement strand
GAGAGGGAATCATCGCCCGTAAACTTATCAACACCATACCCCTCATATTTATGAAGGTTTTTAAATCTGCTGACCCGCTCTATTACGACAGGGTCTGCGGTGAGGGCAGAAGTTGAGACAAGGTGTATGTTCTTTGCCACGGTATGGAGGTTTTCCACTGTCTGCAGGGCCGAATTTCCACCTCCTATGACCACGGCGTCCCGGCCCTGAACAAAACCGAGGTCCTGAACGTGTCCATAAAAAACACCCTTTCTCTGAAACTCCTCCTCACCCGGCACGTTAAGCCTTCTTCGCGTCATTCCTGTTGCCACGATAATGGCCTTTGCCATGTATTTTTCCAGTTCCGACGTTGTTATCTCGAACCCGTCAGCGGTTGCCTCCACCCTCTCTACCCGGCTCATCAAGTGGCCGAGGTAATAGGAATGTATCAACTGCTCCTTGAATTTTTCTATAAGTTCTGGACCTGTTATGAAGTCATATCCCATGTAATTCTCTATCCTCGTGCTGTCAATGGCCTGCCCGCCGAGGTCTCCTGTTATAAGAAAAGCGTCCATCTTCAGCGTGGCCGCGTATACACCTGCCGTAAGCCCGGCAGGGCCACCGCCTATTATAATAAGGTCATAAGAACTTCGTATCAGGCCGCCGGCCTTAGTCTTGAGGAACACGTCACGGCAGCCTTCGGAACAAAAATAATAGGTATCGTCCTCACATTCCAGCGCAAGGGCATCTCTTACATCAACGGACATCCGGCATATGGGGTCTCTCTGCACGATTCCAGGGCTCCTTATCTTTTTACAAGATTTGCACACATCTTTACAGGCGGGTTAATAAGCCGACAAAAAAACCATGATCCGGCTCTTTTGCAGATCATATCTTCCTTTTTTTCTATCTGTAATTCATACATCACTGGATGGACGCAGAAACCATATCTGATAGAGAGATATAAGCATCTGCCCCGCCCAAGCCGCCCCAAGTGCTCCGCCGGATATGAGAATGGTATAGGCATAGACGGGATCCCATTTTGTCAGAAACCATGACAGAATGTCCACAAAGATAGCCGCAAAGGGCAGAAGTGTCAGAGTATGCTTCAAGAGGGGCGGCAAGACCGTAAAGCGGAATATCAGACCGATGGTCAGAGCCACAAGGCCGATGCCGAATAAATGGATATGCGATATTTTCATCAAACTGTGCAGGGATACGCCCGTATCAACTCTGGCCACCTTGAGCACACCGTCGTAGTTTGAGAGGTTCGGGATTCTCAGCCCTGAAGCCGGGGAGTGGCAACTTAAGCAGCGTCTGGCCAGAATGGGTCTAATGGTTGTCTCATAACCCTTTTCAGGCGCGCCTGATTTAAGCCACGCCACAACGTGATGGCGCTGTTGAATATCAATATGTCCAGACATGGGACCGCGAATAGCCGCCTCCAGCCTCGTACCGCTCCGGTTGCCATAATAATTCTCGGCTATATCCCGCACAGAAAGGCCGGGTTTGCCGTCAATATTTTCGAAACCCGTGTAAAGATACGTAAGGGCCATGAGATACCCCAGCCCCATGAGGAGAATAAAGGCCGTATAGAGGAGCTTCTCGTTCATGGTGCAGTCATAGAAACGGCGACGCGTAAGCGCCAGTTTTCCACACTCCGGTATCTCATGGTTTTTATTCATTTATCGTTGTGTCCCTGTTAAAGAAAATTATGATTTATTCCGGGTGCCTTTCACACGGACAAACCTG
Source organism: uncultured Thermodesulfobacteriota bacterium (assembly GCA_964474975.1). GTDB lineage: Bacteria > Desulfobacterota > GWC2-55-46 > GWC2-55-46 > JADFVP01 > JAJRZX01. The sequence goes on along the minus strand of CAYYUX010000046.1, from coordinate 11,502 downwards.
AACCATCTCTATGGAACCAATCATCGAGTCAAGATGCGGAGCCGTTCTTATTCCTTGCTATCTTGAGCATAATACGAAAATCATCGCCAAACCTGCAAAGGCCCGCGCAGTGCTCGCAGAGCTCTGAAAAAAGTATGTAGTGAAAACCAATCTCGCCGAGTCCGGCAAAGGAGGGCCTTCTCAGTTGCGCCATTATTTCCTTTTCCCTCCTGTCCGGGGCCACAAGAAACAGATGAAAGGGTACGCCGCCAACGGACCGTGCGAGGTCGAGTAACCTGAGCATCCCCGAATATATGGAGGTACTCTTCTCAACCTCAAAGGCGGAGACCACCTCTGCTGTGCCGGGCTTCAGCCAGATAACATCTATAAGGGCTACGGTCTGAGTCACATCGTCAGGCAGTCCGAGCGAAGGAAGCTCAGGCACTGTAAGAAAGGCAAGGCTCTTGCCGCTATATACCTTCCCCCTGTCGTTTGATGCCACATAGACGTCGTATCCAAGCGACCTGCCTATGGTCGTAAGGAGGTACTGAATCTTGAGGTGTTCGTTCTCTTCCACACGGTCGTGTTCAACCTCAAGATGCCTCTTTCTTACCCTCTTCTCTATGGCGCGGCGTTCGTGCGAGAGCGCGATATCCCATGTTGAATCTATGGCAAAGGTTCCTGAACCGATATCGAAGAGAAGCCCCGTAAAGGCGCCGAGGTCTGTTGAGAGAGGGGGCTTCAGGCCTGCGTTAGTCTCGCGTATAACCTCTCGCATCTCAAGGTATGCCGTCCATGACCCCAGTTTCTTGGAGTCTTCAAAGAGGGCGTTATAGCCGCGAACTATGGCGGTATTAAAGGGCGGGAATAGGGTCGGGTGGAGAAAATACAGGATGTTGGCTACTGCAGGGCCAAGGCCCTTTATCTTACGGCTATTGAGAGTGAGTATCTCGCGCACCAGGCGTTCTTCGGAGCAGCTGCGAAGATACTTCTCAAGAAAAGAGGCAAAGTGTCGCTTGTTTTCCTCGTTCTCGTATATATCGGGTATGCGAAGTTTTGGTTTCCAGTAAAAGGGGTGGGCAGCGCCCTCAAAGACCTGTTTCTGCTCAGTGATGCTCCCGAGGACGGTCTCAAGGGGCGAACCCTTAAAGTCATTACCGAAGGCGCCCTTCTTTACGGCATCCACCACATCCATGACGCCACGTCGGATGGAACGGAAGGCCTTGAGCCGCGCCGGGCTGTCCACAAACCAGGTATTGTAGACCGACTCGGGGTCAGTCTTATAACGGGAGATAAGCCCCTGGAGGTCTTTTTCCAGTAATGTCATGCACCTGCCTCCATAGATTATTATGCCTGTCCCTTCTACATAGCGTCCTCTTTATGGAATGGCATATATTGCAGAGAATAAAACCTCCGCCTCCACCTTAAGGCGAATTCAAAAGGCCGGTCTTTGATACCTTAAAGGAAACATGCATCAAAGACATTTTTCCCGTTCACCTATCTTTGAACCCATCCCGCGAAGGTTATTTTGGTGCAAACACCACCTGGTGGGGTTGCGGGCCCAGGGGTATCTCAGCAACTTTTTCTTTCTCGTCGATATCATAGACTATGACCCCTTCGGCGCCGAGCACCGTAATATATAGGTATCTGCCATCAGGGGTTATGGCCAGGTGGTCAGGGCCTGGACCAACCTTTATCTCGTCCACTACCTTGCGGGTAGTTGTATCCACAACCGAGAGTGTTTCTCCGCCTCTATTGGCAACGTATACCGTCTTGCCATCATGAGTCACAGCCACGCCATGAGGCGAAGCTCCGGTCCTGACCCTCCATAGGACCTTATTGTTAATAACATCAACACTCTTCAGGGTGTTAGTCCTGTCATTGGTCAGGTATATCCGCCTTCCATCAGGAGCAATGCTCAAGTGTCCCTTGCCCGGTCCTACGTCAATCCTTGCCGTGACCTTCCTCCGCCCGCTATCAATGATGGCGAGGCCGCCAGACTCCATATTAAGCACATAGACCCTCTTTCCGTCACGGCTGAACTCCAAATAGTACGGTTTCCCACCGGTATCCAGACGGTCTATTACCTTGCGCATCCGGGTATCAATCACCACGACACCTTCATGCATGGGAAATACCGCCACATAGAGGTATCTTCCGTCGGGGCTCAGGGCAACATGGTGGGATGCCTTTCCGACCTTAATCGAGGCAACGGCCTCCCTCTTCTCCGGATCTACCACCGTCAGGTACTCGGTCCCGCCTGCCATGCTCGGGAGATATAGGGATTTGCCGTCGGGAGAGACGGCAATACTGTGGGGGTTCCTTCCGCCCGGCAGGGTATCGATAACCTTAAGCTTCTCTGTATCTATCACTTTAACGCTGTCTGAAGACGCCATCGCGATATAGGCCCTGCCTTGAAAAGTACCTGCGAATACAGTGCTACCAGGATACAGGAAGAAACCTATGAGACCTGCAATCACAATAAAAACCTTATTCATTATAACCATAACAGACCTCCTTAATCCTTAAAACAGGCCGATCCCTCCATAACTCCCTATGGTTAATTCCAGGAGCAAGACGCCGCCCCCGATGACTGATGAGATCATCTTGTCATCGCAGTAGCGCCATATCTCAACGGAAATATGCGTTAAGAACATACTGCTGCATCATCCTCTGGGTATTGAAAAACGAGCCATTGAGGGCCGCGGCATGTAGCATTACGTTAATGAACCGAGGGCGCTCGTTATAGAACATGGGTATGATGACACGCTCCAGTTTGTCGTAAAGGGAGGCGGCATTCTCCGAGCGATTGTCGTCCTCATCATCATCAACCTTTTCACCTATGGCCCACCCCGTCACCCCCTCGATGCAGCCCTCAATCCACCAGCCGTCAAGAATACTGAGGCTCGGAACACCGTTAAGCGCGGCCTTCATCCCGCTCGTTCCCGAGGCCTCAAGCGGAGGCTTAGGGGTATTAAGCCAGAGGTCCACTCCAGAGGTCATTATACTTCCCAGTTCAAGGCCGTAATTCTCAAGGTAGGCGATCTTAACGCTCTCCTGCAGAGACGCCTTAATCTGGAAGACGCGTTTTATTATCTCCTTTCCTTCTGCGTCCTTCGGATGGGCCTTGCCTGCGAATACAATCTGCATGGGCCCTGCCTTTGAAACTATTGATTTCAGGCGCTCTATGTCCTCGAAAATGAGGTCAGCCCTCTTATAGGCTGTTGCGCGCCTGGCAAAACCGATGGTAAGAACATCCACGTCCATACCGGTATTTGTCTCCTGATTTACACGCCTGATGAGCCTTTTCTTGGCCTCTCTGTGCGCCTGCCAGACCTCGTTTTTCGGAATGTTCAGGGCATACCTTAAGCTGAAGTTGTCCTTCTTCCATCCAGGGATATAACGGTTATAAAGTTCATCGAAGGGACTTGAGACCCAGGTTGCGGCGTGAACTCCGTTGGTTATGGCATCGATGTTGTAACCGGCAAACATGAGCCTTGAGACCTCGCCGTGCCTCTTGGCCACACCATTGACATAACGGCTGAGGTTGAGCGCGAGGTACGTCATGTTGAACATCTCCCCTCTGCCAAAGATGTCCTTTGCCTCGGAAAAATCCCTCAGGTGTTCAACCTCCCGCCCAACGACTTCCATACAATCCACGCAGAATACATCCTTCATCTTATCCACATCTTTGCGGTAACCAAGCTTCCTGTACATGAGGTCCACGGGGAACTGGTCATGCCCGGCAGGAACGGGCGTATGTGTGGTAAAGACACAACGTGCCCTCACAGCCTCCATATCCTCTGGGTTGAAGGATGGCCTTCCTGCCCTATCTCCCTCTTCGTCGAGGAGTTCCAGCGTGAGTAGCGCCGCGTGCCCTTCGTTCATGTGAAAGCGGCTTATTCCTTCGTAACCAAGGGCGCGGAGCATCCTCACGCCGCCCATGCCAAGGACTATTTCCTGAGAGAGCCTGTAGTTACGGTCGCCCCCGTAAAGAGAATGCGTTATGGTCCTGTCCTGATCTGAATTTTCAGGTAGATCGGTATCAAGAAAATATACCGGAACAATAAACCCGCCAGCACCCATAACTTCATACTTCCATGCCCTCAGCCATACCGTTCGCCCCTCTATGGTCACGGCGCAGCGTCCAGGCATCTCTTCTAGAAAGTCATCCACGGCCCAGCGCACAGGCTCTTCTGTCTGCCAGCCGTCGGGGCCGAGTCTCTGGTAAAAATATCCCTTCCTGTAAAGTAGGGTTATGGCGACCATGGGCACGCCGAGGTCCGCCGCGGCGCGGATGGTATCGCCTGCGAGTACGCCGAGCCCCCCGCTATATGTGGGCATCCCGGCCTCAAGACCTATCTCCATGGAAAAATAAGCCACCGAGCGTCTATCGCCTGTAGCGACCACTTTGGAAGTATATTTCTCAGGGGCTTTTTCAAATATCTCCCTGCAACTTTGTCCACAAAAGTGATACTCAGAGCCCCTGTATTCAGTCTTATCATCGGACTCTTCAGCGTTTACGGTCATATGGCAGACAGGGTCTACAGCCATAGGCAAACTCCTTTTACTACAAAAAAACTATTCACCCTTGCCAGTGTATTTCTCCGGGTCTTTTTCAAACTCATCCTTGCAACCCGGACTACAGAACAAATAGATCCTTCCATTGTACTCCACCTTGCCGGAGGCGTCTTCCTCGTTTATCTCCATCTTGCATACGGGGTCTAAAGCCATGATACCCTCCTTGCCTGTTTGAGGTTGATACACCTACACAAAAGAATCACTCACACCAAAAGCGCAAAAAGAACAGCTCGCTCAGCCTCCTCATGGTCCCTCCACAATAAGCCTGCCCCTGAACATGCCCATCTGGCATGTAAACTCATACTCGCCGGGCTTTTCCGGCGTAAACTCAACGTCTATCTTCTCACCCTCGGGAAGAAGTTTAGAGACGTTAAAGTCCTTGAAGACCACCCTCTCCGAGCATGGTGATGCTTCGCGTCGTTCAAAGACAAAACGCACTGGTGTGCCGGCCTTAACTATTACAACATCGGGGGTGTACCCGCCCTTTACGGTTATAAAGGCCTCCTGCACCCCTCCGGTAAGCCCCACTTTCTGCCCTTCTTTCCTGGAAAACCAGAAGTACCAGGCAACAAAGGCTATAAATATGAGACCGGCTATATCTACGATGAGCTTTGTAATCATTTCCTTACCCCCCGCGGTTTCCACATCCTCAGCCGGTTGGCGTTAGTAACAACAGTAAGAGAACTGAAGGCCATGGCCGCCCCGGCTATCATGGGCGAGAGGAGCAGACCGAAGAAAGGATACAGGAGCCCCGCGGCCACCGGGATACCGAGGCCGTTGTACATGAATGCCCCGAAGAGGTTCTCTTTTATGTTCCTCATGGTGCCGCGAGAGAGTTCAATGGCCGTTGCCACCTTCTTGAGGCTTCCCTTTACAAGCGTAATATCCGAGGCCTCTATGGCAACGTCCGTGCCAGTGCCTATGGCCATGCCAACGTCGGCCTGCGCCAGGGCCGGGGCGTCGTTTATACCATCGCCTACCATGGCCACCTTCTTGCCCTCCAGTTGAAGAAGCTGCACCTGATGGGCCTTATTCTCCGGAACAACATCGGCCATCACCCTGTCTATGCCCACCTCTTTTGCGATGGCGCGGGCGGTGCGCTCGTTATCACCTGTCATCATTACCACCTCAAGCCCCAGGCCCTTGAGGATACTTATGGCTTCGCGCGAGTCCTCCTTTACAGTATCCGCGACGGCTATGATACCGGCAAGTTTTCCATCCACTGCCACATACATGGGAGTCTTTCCCTCGTCGGCGAGCCTCTCGGCATCCTGCTTAACCCCCTCGGCGCTTATCTCTTTTGCACGCATTAATTTAAGGTTGCCAAGAAGAATCCTTCTATCCCCTACCTCGGCCTCTACACCGTGGCCGGGTATGGCATTGAAGTTGGCGGCCTCCATTAACTCAAGGCCTCTCTCTACAGCCCCCTCCACAATGGCCTCGCCGAGCGGATGCTCAGAACCCCTTTCCACTGAGGCGGCATAAAGCAGAAGGTCATCCTCGGAGACCCCGCCGGCAGTTACTACGTCCGTAAGCGAGGGCCTGCCCTTTGTAATGGTTCCTGTCTTATCGAGGACTATGGCGTTAAGCTTGTGCGCCGTCTCAAGGGCGTCGCCGCTCTTGATGAGTATGCCGTTCTCGGCTCCTTTGCCCACGCCAACCATAAGGCTCGTAGGCGTTGCCAGCCCCAGGGCGCAGGGGCAGGCTATTATGAGAACGCTCACGAAGACCACCACTGCGTAAATAAGCTGCGGCTCGGGACCGAAGGTAAACCAGGCCATGAAGGCCAGTATGCCCGTAATAATAACGGCCGGGACAAAGTACGCCGCCACCTGATCCACTACCCTCTGTATGGGCGCCTTGGAGCCCTGCGCCTCCTGTACCATGAGAATAATCTGAGATAGGAGCGTGTCCTTGCCCACCTTTCCAGCCCTGAACTTGAAAGAACCGGTCTTGTTGATGGTGGCCCCTATTACCTCGTCTCCCGTCGACTTCTCTATGGGTATGGATTCTCCCGTTACCATGGACTCGTCAACGGCCGATGTGCCCTCGGTAATCTCGCCGTCAACAGGCACCTTTTCTCCGGGGCGGACGATTATGGTGTCACCGACGAGGACCTCCTCAACGGGTATGTCCTTTTCAACTCCCTCCCTTATGACACGGGCAGTCCTGGCCTGAAGGCTCATTAGTTTCTTTATCGCCTCGTTGGTGCGGCTCCGGGCCCTTAGCTCAAGGGCCATGCCAAGGACCACAAGACCAGTGACCACGGCCGTAACATCATAGAAGACATCGGCAAGCTCGGCCCGGGGGAATATCCACGGAAAGAGCACGGCAACGGTAGAGTATATCCAGGCGGAAGAAGTACCTATGGCTATAAGCGTGTGCATATCAGCCGAACGGTGCCTGAAAGAATTCCATGCCCCTATAAAAAACTGGTTTCCAGCCCAGAAGAGCACTGGAAGGGTGGCAAGTCCCATAAAACCCCACACCACGCGAAGGGCCATGCTCCCTTTAACGAGGACCCCTCCGAGGCCGAGATAATCGGGATAGGAAAGGATCATTACCGGCAGACCAACGGCCATACTGAACCAGAACTTTTTCATGAGGGTCTTGTATTCTCTCTGCCGCGCGGCCTGCTCTTTATCTTCAGTATCTTCAGCCGGGGCCTTGCCGGTACTGTATCCGGCGTCCTCCACGGCCCGCTCAAGGTTATCCACCTCAGTAAGGCCCGGCAAATACTCCACAGACGCGCTCTTTGACGCAGGGTTTACAGAGGCGGATACAACGCCTGGAGTGGCCTTAAGAGCATCTTCTATATTGCAGACGCAGGAAGCGCAGCGAATTCCCTTTATGCCTATGGTGACAGAGGCGGCACCGGAGACAAACCCCTCATCCTTGATGGCCTGGATAAGGTCTCCAGGTCCCGCCACCTCGGAGTCATAATCAACAAAGGCCTTTTCACTGCTTAGATTAACAACGGCCCTCTTCACTCCCTTTATAGCCGTAAGCGCCTTTTCCAGCCTCTTTGCGCAACGCCAACAGGTCATCCCCGTGATGGGTAAAGTTACCGACTCCACGGCTTCTCCCCTATATACTTTTTCGAGATCATTCTTCATAGACCTTTCCTGTCAGTATAGCCATGATGTAAGTATATCCTATGTTAACCAATGGTCAATGCCCAACAAACCTGTACGCAAGACACAGCTTCTTACGAGAAAACGGCAACTTCAGTAGATACCGGCCTCTTGTTGTATGGTCCTTACATACTTTATTATCTTTCCCATCTCAGCCATGTCTAAACCTTCAATAGCGGGCATATTGCCGAACTGCCAGTGATGGGCTCTCACCCCGTCCATTACGGCCCTATGGAAAGACATATCGCTGTGGTGACCGGGACGGTATATCTTATTAAGAAATGGAGGCCCCTTGTCCGTACCCACGCCGCCGATGCCGTGGCATTTTGCGCAGTTTTTGTTGTACAGTGCCTTGCCTTGTGTAAACAAATCCTCCTCTCCGGCGGCAAAGGCTCTGCCGCTTACTGAAAACGTAACTACGGAAAGAAAAACCAATATCCATATCTTCATTATAAGATCTCCTATTTACTTTCTCCGGCGTTATTCCCGCTTACACTGACTAAAGAGCCCTTTGCCCTTGCCTTATGATATAATCAAGCGGGGGTAGGAGCCTCCACCCCGAGAGGCCCTAACTTTGCCGACATCGGCCCACCGTTGCTACCAAAGGAAAAAACTGGTCTTCCGCTTTACTTACCATCCGTAAATACCTTGGCCCAATCTCCCCTGCGGGGAAAAAACATGGGCACCCTTCTCATATAAGCCGAATACTCTTCGCCAAACTCCTTTATCAAGACCTTTTCTTCTTTTCTCGAAAGTCGATAGTAGGCCCAGACAATTACCGGAAAGAGCACGATGGTGGGGATGGTGGGCCAATGGATCAGCTGGCCGAATATGGCAAGATAGATACCCGTGTACTGAGGGTGTCTCATGTACGCATAAACCCCGTCAGTTACAAGGCGCCCTTCTTTTCTCGCGCTGTAAATCTTTCTCCACCCCTGGACTATAAGAGAGAGACCGGCGAAGACAAAAGCGTACCCCACGAGCATCTCCACAATGGCCATGCCCTGCCCCCAGCCAAAGAGGTACGACCAGAGATGACCGCTCATGTGCAGCCAGGGTATGTCTATCCCCAAAAAAGAGGTAAGTATATAGAGGGTCAGGGGAAACCCGTACATCTCGGCATAGAGGGCGATTATAAAGGCCTGTATGAGCCCCGCGTTCCTCCATTCCTTGGAGCCCCTTGGTACAAGGTATTTGTATATAACCCAGGAGGCTATGACGACCATGATAATCGTTACGCCCCAGGTGCCTCCGGCTGGCGGTTGGGCTCTTTCCATATAGGGCTCTCCTTAAATGCCTGCTACATGTCCTTTCTTATGAATCTTCTGGAATATCTTCACCCTTAAGCCCCTCTGGGTAACAGCTTCCGCCCTGTTGTGAACTATCTTCCTGACGCATACAGAATCTCTATAGATGATGTAGATAATCAAATTACAGACTGCCGCTTATTGCGCCTTCTTCGATAACCTTAAATTAAAAAAATTGTACAGCGGAACAAATACCAGCCCAAAATAGATGCCGTAGAAAAAGGTCTCTATTAGCCCGATAAAGAAACTCCACATTGAGAGCCACTTGAAGCCAGGCAGAAGTTTTATCCATATCCCGTACATTGCGTATTGAGGGAAGAGCAAATCATAACCCACGCAGAGCACATAGGTAAGGCTAAGAAACGTTCCCGCAGCCAGACCTACAACCTTCCAGTTCAATAGTTTCATGACAACACCTCCCGCATAGTACAGGGACCAAGGTTAAAGGGCTCAGTGACAACTCTTCTTTTTCTCCAAATCATTCTCAATGTTGTTATGTACATGCCCAGTAGATTCACCTGAGCCGCTTACTTCATCTTTTCCACCGTGATCATGCCCTCCTTCCCCTCCGTGCCCGCCATGGCCACCGCCGCAACAGCCCCCCTTACTCATCATCCAGAAAAAGAGCGCCCCTATAACAACGAACCATATAATTCCTCCGTAACTACCCATCTTTTCACCCTCCTCTTAGCCGCTGACAGAGCCTTGAACAGATATTCCTTACACCTTTTTATAGTTCCGTCCCTCTATCTACACTCCTGTGCCTGTTGGGATAAGAGCTGATAATTATTATAAATTCTTCACCGCATGGCAAATCGTGAACTGGCGGGCAGTTTAAGGTCATGCCCGGGACCTGATACTGTGTCCTTCATCGCAGTGCGCTACTCTCGGCATCATAAAACGTCTCATCACTTTCAACATCTCCTTTCTCTTCATCTCCCGTTATGGACCTCACGTTAAGCGCTGAACCTGTGATATACAGAGAGTATTCTTGATCTCCATTTCCGGACATTCTGCCATACTGATTTCGGGTCTCATTTTTTCCACATGCAAAAAAGCATACTCAAGGATATACCTCAATGATATTCTACATTACGTAGAATGTCAAAGATTAGAAACAAAAGATTGTATCCACGAGTACTTACACCATGGACAAATAATGCTACTAACTATCATGCATGCAAAAGCGTACCCATTTGATTTTTATACAAAAAAAAAGGGGCTACGGATATTCCGCAACCCCTTTTTCCCTTGTCTGAGGCAAATTGTGACCAGATACCCCCACGGGTTAAAATTTGACTTTAATGTTCTCCTTCTCTTTCTCCGGAGGCTCATAGTACTCACCTGCCTCTACACCGGCGATGGAGGCAAAGAAGCGCCCAAAGAAGGTACGGCGATAGGTATTCAGCACACGTACCGAATCATTAAAGCGCTTCCTCTCAACAGCTATACGGTTTTCCGTTCCTTCGAGGCTGTCCTGAAGCTTAAGAAAAGACTCATTTGCCTTTAACTGCGGGTAGGCCTCCTTTAAGAGCAAGAGACGCGAGAGGACGCTTTCCAGCCCCCGTGAGGCCGCTATCTTATCCTTCACCGTAGAGGCCTTGAAGTAGCGGGTTCTCATCTCGGCGATATTCTCAAATAGCTCTTTCTCGTGCTTGGCGTAGCCCTTTACGGTCTCGACGAGGTTCGGTATGAGGTCGTAGCGCCTCTTAAGCTGGTTATCGACCTGTGACCACTGCGCCTTAATGTTCTCGTCCATTGTGACGACCTTGTTGTAGTTACCTATCACCCAACTGAAGAATATGACGATGATAAGTACTACAATCCCGGCCGCGATAAGCGCCGTCTTAATCCCTTTACTCATCCCAAACCTCCGTTGATTATTGATTACGCCAACCAAAGACGAGTTGATTTAAAAAAATAGTTTCAAGAGTATACTCTACCAGCCCCCCGAGGCCCCTCCGCCACCAAAGCCGCCGCCTCCGCCTCCAAAACCTCCCCGACCACCTCCAAAGCCTCCGCCTCCGCGCCAGCCGCCTCGACCTCCGCGGCTCATCATCATAAAAAATATGAACATCATAAAGGCGCGTGGATTACGCACAAAAAAGTAGCCCATTATGATAATGACAAGTATGGTCAGTATGACGCTGCCTAAGGACGGCTTTTTAAGAGCTTGTGTCCCACGGCTACGAACCCGCTGCATACCCGTAATCTTTACCTTCGCGTCATCGGCGATACGGCCAATTATAGCAAGTGTAGCATAGGTTATGCCTTGAGAGTATTGCCCCTTCTTAAAGTAAGGGACGAGGTATTGCCTTCCAATGGACCCTGCGAAACTATCGGGCAAGAGACCCTCAAGGCCGTAGCCCACCTCTATACGATAGCGCCTGTCACCTGTTGATATGGTAAAGAGGACGCCGTTATCTTTACCTTTTTGGCCGAGACCCCACTTTTCGGCCATATCAATGGAAAAGCCCTCGATACTCTCACCATCAAGGCTC
>CAYYUX010000045.1:0-13515 GCA_964474975.1 uncultured Thermodesulfobacteriota bacterium | reverse complement strand
TTTTTTGTATGGGCAGATTATAGTATAAAGTCAGAATCCTGTCTACATAAAAATCGAAACTAAATCATTTTTTTTATTATTAGGGCAAAAACTGCGGCCGCCGCTACGTAGCATCATTATAAAGATAAAGGATTTACCGCTGATGGTACTGCTTTAAGCTAAAAGTTTGCCGCCTTTATCTCTTTTTTTCTTTATTATTCTCTCTACCTCTTCGGCCATTACCTCTATGATATCCCCTTCCTTCACCTTCTTAAGGACCTTGCCCCCAACATAGATAAGCCCTACCCCGTCTCCTCCGGCAACTCCCACATCAGAGCCCATGGCCTCGCCGGGGCCGTTTACAACGCATCCCATTACTGCCACGGTAAGCGGTTCCTCTATATGAGCGAGGCGGGATTCGAGGCGCGTAGCTATACCGGCGCAGTCAAACCTCACGCGTCCGCATGTAGGGCATGATATGATGTTAACGCCTCTTTTCCTCAGCTCAAGAGATTTTAATATCTCCCACCCCACCCTCACCTCGTCAACGGGGTCGCCTGTTATGGATACTCGGAGGGTATCGCCTATGCCCTCGGATAGGAGCGTCCCAAGACCGACGGCGGACTTTACGGAGCCTGCAAAGAGTGTCCCCGCCTCAGTAACGCCTATATGAAGGGGGTAATCGACTTTTTCGCAAAGCAGTCGGTAACTCTCAATGGTAAGAGGCACGCTTGAGGCCTTAATGGAAATCTTGATATCCCCGAAATTCATATCCTCAAGTATGCGTACATGGCGCAAAGCACTTTCCACAAGCCCCTTTGCCGTTGGGTGGCCGTCTCTTTCAAGGATGTCGCTCTCAAGGGAGCCGGCGTTGACGCCTATCCTTATGGGGACAGCGCTTCCGGCGCAGGCCGAGACTACTTCTTTAATCCTATGCTTTGAGCCGATATTGCCGGGGTTCAGGCGAAGGGCGTCGACACCTGCGTCCACTGCCTTCAGGGCGAGCCTGTAATCAAAATGTATATCCGCGATAAGGGGAATGCTTATGGCTTCTTTTATAGCCCCGAGGGCCTCGGCAGAGGCCATGTCCGGAACTGCAACGCGGATTATCTCGCACCCAGCGCCCTCAAGTTCATGAATCTGCGCCACCGTAGCCTCTACATCGTCGGTACGCCTGTTAGTCATGGACTGGACGGAGATGGGCGCGCCGCCGCCTACGGAGACAGGACCGATATGTATCTTTCTCGTCTTTTTTCTCACGGCAAAGCCTTATTCCCTGCGTAGCACTTATAAGGAGTGGTTACGACAGACACCACATAACGGCGCGTCTCTTGCAAATAGGAGCGCCTATACTCTAACAGAAAAACGGTACGTGCAAAACATAAAAAATCATTACCCCCTGTTCTTACGCAGAGGCATAACACGTCGTGGAAAGAAACCATCTCCGGTCCCGTCAGCAGAAATAGTACTGCCTTGCCTGTGACCCCCGACCTTGATACACTCTCAATGGCAAACGAATAAAACACTTAATCAAAGGACTATCAAGAAGAGAAGATCAAATCTCTTCATTATACTCATGCTCTTCACCTTCACTCTGCTTAAATCCAACGAGACAGAGGCGGCTATCTCAAAGATAGGGATTCTTGCCTTTCCCGGTTTTCTTACAAGCGATGTTACCGCCCCCCATTGAGGTCTTTGGAGCGGCAACAAAGAAGGCTTGGTTCTCATCATACAAGGTTGTCGTTATCTCCGCCACAAAGGATAAGAAAATCACCTCTGAAGAAGGCCTTGCAATAATCGCTGAGACAACGATTTACGACAAGCCTGACGTGGATGTTTTAATCGTACCAAGCGCATATGAGATGAAACTCTTTTTAAGAGATAAAAAACTTATAACGTTTATTAAAGATCAGAGCTCATCGGCCTCATGGATGGCAAGCAACTGTTCGGGCGCCTTTTTGCTTGCTGAAGCAGATATACTCAACGGGAAAAAAGCAACAACATGGGCCGGAGGCGAAGGCGGACTCCAGAAGGCCTATCCAGAGGTCAAAGTTCAGTTTGATAAGAACGTAGTGATTGATAAAGCAGTTATCACCTCTAACGGAGGTCCCGTTAGTTACGAAGCCGCCTTTACGCTATTGGCAAAATTAAGCCCCCCTGAATTCGCGAGTGAGATCTCCGAGCTTATTCAATCCAATCGTCTGAAGAGGGCCTTTAAAAAATAATTAATAGAGCCTCGTTTAAGATTTTCAAATTATCTTATTCTTTATCTAAAGCACACTATAATAAAAAGGTGCTTAACAGCCCCGCGATACAGGGCTAACAAAAAATTCCAATGGCCGAGCCCTTAAAAAACCTCTACAATAAAGATCTCATAAACTCACTGGCAAGTGAGATTAAGAGAGTATACAAAAAATTTGATTCAGAAAAATTTCAGAAAAAAATCTTCTCCGAGGGGTGGGATAAAAAAGAACTTAAAGAAAGGATGAGGTTTATCGCCCTAACTCTATCAGAATTTCTACCTGATGATTTTGAGAAAGCAATAGCGATTCTGATGCCGGTATCAGAAGCATTTATCGGTTTTGAGTATATGTTCTTTCCTGATTTTGTCGAGCTCTACGGCCTCCATGATTTCGAGTTATCCATGAAGGCCCTCGCGCACTTCACAGATTACTCAAGCTCCGAGTTTGCCATAAGGGTCTATATAAAAAAATACCCTGATAAGACCATGGCGCAGATGGAGTCCTGGGCGGGCTCAAGTAATAAGCATCTCCGAAGGCTCGCCTCTGAAGGGTGCAGACCACGCCTGCCATGGGCCATGGCTCTCCCTGAGTTCAAAAAAAACCCCGCCCCTGTCTTAAAAATAATAAAAAAATTAAAAGACGACGAGAGTGAGTACGTAAGGCGAAGCGTCGCAAATAACCTCAATGACATCTCTAAAGATAACCCACTTGTTGTCTTAAATCTCGCGAAAAAATGGATTGGAAAAAAGAAGAGACGAGACCGTCTCTTAAAACACGCATGCCGCTCACTCTTAAAAAGCGGAAACCCGAAGGCCCTGAAAATATTCGGTCTTACAAGGGCCGCTCATATACGGGTTGAAGCCCTTAAACTCGCCGATTCAGTCACCATAGGCGATTCATTTGCTTTCTCTTTTATCTTAAAAACAAATGGGAAAAAACTTGGCAGGGTACGCCTTGAGTATGCCGTGGATTTCAAAAAAAGCACCGGTAAGTTATCGAGAAAAATTTTTAAAATATCAGAAGGTAATTGGTCCGTGAGAGAAAAAAGCATCTCTAAGATACTCTCTTTCAAGATAATATCCACTCGAAGATATTACCCCGGAACTCATAGGGTCGCCATTATCGTAAACGGCAAGGAACGACTTTGCCGAGATTTTGTCTTAAATAAAACAAGTAATTAAACCACTTTTTTTAAACCTGCATTTTTTTAATTAAATTTTCGGGATTGCCTTCAATCTCTCCCCCATCCTTGACCGCTCCGGGAAAAGGATATATTCTGAACAGATGATAAAACATAATCTTTCAGCAAAGGTCTCGCGAAAAAGGGAGATATGCGTAACTGTCTCAGAGACAAACCCCTCGCCTCTAAGAGCCTTCAGGGCCATCTCCGATATGGATATGCCCTTTATTCTCGGCGGAGCGCCCTGCCCCGGGCATGGATACAGCGTTACAGGTGCGGCCCCTTACATGGCTCTATCCCTCCCCATTGGCGGCAAATCCTTGGAACTCAAAAACGCTCTGCCGTGGGTTGATGATTTACTCAAACTGTATAAAGATAAAAATCCACTCCTTGCCGTCTCCGCGATCTTAAAGGCCTTGAATAAAGGACGGCCAAAAGGGCCTTTTCCATTTAACGGCGGGGCAGTCGGTTTTTTTTCCTACGACCTCTATAAACCCTTCTTCAAACTGCCGGACGCACGGCGCGAAAAACAAGACAAGAGCCTTGGTATGCCCCTTATTAACCTTGGCTTTTACGACAATATCTATGTCTACGACCATAACGCGGATGAAGGGTCTATCCTCTCACGCGATGCTGGAGACAAAACGGCGGAAGAGTTTAAAGACCGTATTGAGAGCGCTCATAGAGAGACTAAGAGGCAAAGGCAAAGAGCAGAGGAATACGCCCCGCATATTGAATCAAATACTACGAGAGAAGAATATATCCGCACCGTAGAAAGGGCAAAGGAATATATTGCCAGCGGTGATATCTACCAGATAAATCTCTCGCAGAGGCTTGACGCGCCATTCACAGGCGACGCCTTCGAACTTTACGCAGGGCTTTTGGAAGAAAACCCCACGCCCTTCTCGTCTTTTCTTGATTTCGGTGAGTTTCAGCTCATCTCAAACAGCCCCGAACGCCTCTTCCGCCTCTGTGGTCAATCCATGGAGACATGCCCTATAAAGGGAACAAGGTCGCGCGGCGCCACGCCCGCCGAAGACGCAAAGATGATTGACGAGCTTGCACATAATATAAAGGAGCGGGCCGAGCATGTCATGATAGTAGACCTTGAGCGAAACGACATTGGCAGAATAGCCCTCCCCGGCACAGTAAGAGTAGATAACTTTCAGGAGATAAAAACCTTCAGCAAACTTCACCACATGATAAGCACCGTAAGAGGTGAGGCCCCTCCCGGTACAGACCCTCTTTTAATATTAAAAAATATCTTTCCCGGCGGCTCCATAACAGGGGCACCGAAGATACGGGCCATGGAGATAATAGAAGAGCTTGAAGACGTCCCAAGAGAGATATACACGGGAGGCGCGGGCTTTATAGATTACTCAGGGGACATGGACCTATCTATACTTATAAGGACGGCTGTAAGAAAAAATAATCAGATCTACCTCCATGTAGGCGGCGGCATAGTGGCGGATTCAGACCCCCTTGCCGAGTACGACGAGACAATACTAAAGGCAATGGATTTTCTATCGCTCCTGAAGTTGAGACCAGAGGGACTCTTGTGAAAAATTATTTTTATATAAACGGGGTGATTGCGCCGGAATTCGAGGCCTCTATCTCTCCTGCCGATAGAGGTTTTTTATTAGGCGACGGCCTCTTTGAGACCATTTTGGCAATTGAGGGAGTACCGCTCTTTTTGGAGGCCCATTTAACGAGGCTTAAAAAGGGGCTTAAGGCGCTCTTGTTTGAGTCATCTTCCATGAAGGGTCTTTTTAAAGATATAAGCGAAGGCATTATCCCTAAGCTCATTGAGGCAAATATGCTCTCCGGGCAAAAAGCTCGAGTCCGCATAACCATATCGCGGGGCATGGGCGGCGGAGGGCTGGCCCCTTCCAAAGAGGCCCGACCCACTACGGTAATTTCCGCAGACCCCGTTGATATAAATAAAATAGAACGCAAGGCAAGGCAGGGCATCTGCGCGATAACCCTGATAGGAATCCGCCCCGCCCTGCCGGGCGTAAAGTCCCTTAACTTCATGGCTAATATACTGGGGGCATCTCAGGCTAAAAAGGCCGGGGCAAAAGAAGGCTTTTTTATCGCCGCAGATAACGAAACCGTCCTTGAGGGGACATCTTCAAATGTTTTTATCTATACAGGAGACCGCCTTCTGACAACACCTGCGGCCACTGAACCCGGAGGGCCGGGAGTCCTTCCCGGAGTCATACGGCAGGTTGTCATGGAGTTCGCAAAAGAGGCGAAGATTCCGGTAGAGGAGAGCTGGTTTGCAATGGAAGAATTAAAGTCCGCTGACGAGGTTTTTATTACAAACTCCATCAGCGGTATCGTGCCTGTTACGGCAGTGGACTCTGCGTCCATAGGCAAAGGCACAATAGGCCCGGTTACAAAAAAGATACAAAAAGATTACCGCTTTCTTTTAGAAAAAAGAAAGCCCTGCGAAGAAAACCAATAGTGGGATTTACGCCGAACCTTTTAAGACGCATCCGCGCCCAGCGTTGCTTTTAAAAAGAACAAATAGGGGTGAAGGTAATCACCGAGCCAAAAATGCATGGCCCAATTTTAGCCCCACGCGTAGTGGGTGGTTACTCTTCCTTTTTTTTCAGCACCCGCAGTGAGAGTTCCTGAAGCTGTACGTTATCAACGTCTGACGGCGCCTCTGTCATGAGGCATACGGCCTTCTGTGTCTTGGGGAAGGCGATGACATCGCGTATGGATTCCGCGCCCGTCATAATGGCCAGTATCCTGTCAAGGCCGAAGGCGATGCCTCCGTGAGGCGGGGTGCCGTATTTAAGGGCCTCAAGGAAAAATCCGAACCTGCTCTGTGCCTCCTCATCGGAGATGCCGAGAAGCGAGAATATAGACGATTGAACGGCGCTGTCATGTATCCTGATGCTTCCGCCGCCTATCTCCGTACCGTTAAGCACAAGGTCGTATGCCTGTGAGCGCACCTTCAGCGGCTCGCTCGTAAGGAGGGGCAGGTCCTCTTCCATGGGAGCGGTAAAGGGGTGGTGAACGGCGGTATGCCTCTTTGCCGTCTCATCATATAGGAACATGGGAAACTCCGTAACCCAAACGAAATTAAAACTCCCCTCGGGAATAAGCCCTTGTTTTTTTCCGAGAAAAAGCCTGAGGCGTCCAAGGGCGGCATTGGCCACGCTGAAGGAATCGGCCACAAAGAGGAGAAGATCTCCTTCAACGGCTCCAGCGGCCTCGGTAATTTTGTCTCTTTCATCATCGCTTAAAAACTTCGCTATAGGCGACTGCCAGCCATCGGCATTGACTTTAACCCAGGCAAGCCCCTTTGCGCCGTAGGTAGCGGCAACTCCTGTAAGCTCGTCTATGTCTTTTCTTGATAACGAAGCGCCGCCGGGCAAGCAGAGGGCCTTTACCACTCCGCCCTTTGTCACCACGGCATTAAAGACCTTAAAGCCGCAGGAGGCAACAAGGGGGCTTATGTCTACAAGCTCAAGACCAAAACGGGTATCAGGGGCATCGAGGCCGAACCTTGCCATGGCCTCATCGTATGTAATACGCTTAAAGGGCGCCTCTGCCGAGATGCCCGCCTCGCTGAATAAACACTCGATGAGAGACTCCATGACGGCCATTACGTCATCGCTATCAACAAAGCTCATCTCAGCGTCTATCTGCGTAAACTCTGGCTGACGGTCCGCCCGCAGGTCTTCATCGCGAAAGCACCGTACTATCTGAAAATACTTCTCAAGCCCCGCTATCATGAGAATCTGCTTGAAGAGTTGAGGGCTCTGAGGGAGGGCGTAGAACTCGCCGCTATTAAGCCTGCTCGGGACAAGAAAGTCCCTTGCGCCCTCTGGAGTACTTTTGGTAAGCACAGGCGTCTCGACCTCTATAAACCCCTCGTTAGAGAGAAAATTCCTCGCCGCCATTGAGACCTTATGACGAAGGATAAGGTTATTACGCAGAGGGCGCCTTCTAAGGTCAAGATACCTGTGGCGGAGCCTCAGCTCCTCACTGACGTCTGTCTCGTCCTCTATGACAAAGGGCATCGGCGCGCATGTATTGAGGACAGAGAGCCTCTCGGCCACTACCTCGACCTCTCCCGTCTTCAGCGTAGGATTCTCCGTACCCTCGGGGCGAAACCCCACGGTGCCGTGAACTGCGATAACGAACTCGCTTCGAAGATCATGGGCCCTCTCGAATACGTCGCGGCCCGAATCGGGATTAAATACCACCTGCACCAGGCCTTCCCTGTCGCGGAGATCAACGAAGATAACACCGCCGTGATCTCTCCTTTTCTGAACCCATCCGGCAAGCGTTACGGTCTTGCCAACAGCGCTTTTTGTTACCTTTACGCAGGTAGAGCTCCTCTTCCATGAAAACGAATTTTCACTCAATTCAATCCTCCTAAAGTCATCATATACGGGACTTGGTTTTATAACATAGGCCCCGTCTCTTTTCAAAAAAAAAGTTTAGTTAAAAAATCTTAATTTTTGCCTTGACACTTTATCATCTCCTATATATAGTAGCACTATTATAACCCCAATCCAAAAGCTTTATACCACTATTACGAAGGAGGCCATCTGATGAATAAGAAGATCTTCGTGATTCTTCTTTTGACTTGCCTGGCCATCTCCGCCGGCATCGTTTCCACGCGAACCGCCGATGCGGAATGGGGGGACATCGTCCTCAACAGCAAGTCAACAAGCATGCACAAGGCAGGAGTAAAACCCGTGGTATTCCCCCACTGGTTTCACAGGATTAGATTCAAATGCAAGGTTTGCCACGAGGACATTTTCATCATCAAAAAAGGCGCGAACGACATCAATATGGAGAAGATAATGAGCGGCCAGTACTGCGGCAAGTGCCACAACGGTATGACCGCCTGGGCTCCGCTCTACTGCGAGAGGTGCCACTCCTACACAGGTAGCAAGCCTAACGCACCGACTAACGAGAACTGATTGTGAATGAAATCCTTAAGGAGGATATAATGAAGATGTCTTCAATGAGCAACAGATTGATCATCCTCTGCTCTCTCCTTGTGATTCTCGCCTTCTCCTTTAGTATCAGCGTAACGAAGGCCGAGGCCGCTACAAAGCGAAGCACGAGGAGCACGAAAAGAGCCAAGAAGGTCAAAAAAATCAACCCCGACGACCCTAACAGCCCTATTTACCTCGGCACTCATGGACAGCATGCCGGCAAGGGTGATGTAGATAAACCCGCGGGAATAGGATATCAGAAAGGCCGCGCCTGGCACCCCCAGGCCCTTGAGTCCGCAGGCCTTCCGAAAGACAAATTCGGCCTTATCGACTGGGCAAAAATAGTGCGCCAGGGTCTCATCAAGCCCAAGCACTCCCTTAGCCCTAATGAGGACGAATTTCCGCCGCTCCAGATGGACGTAATCATACATACAAAGAGCGACTACGTGAACGATGTGCGCTATCCCCATGAGATACACACATGGTGGCTGAAATGCGAAGTATGTCACCCGAAGATATTCATACCGGCCGCCGGCCAGAACAACATAACCATGCGCGGCATTGTAAAAGGCAAATGGTGCGGCAGATGTCACAACAAGGTGGCCTTCCCGCTCTCGAACTGCACCAGGTGTCATACAGTACCGAAGAAAAAAGTCTCAAAGAAATAACGGGCCGATTTAATGACAAAAAAAAACCTTTGTTCAGCCCTTATCGCAGTGATTATACTTGCCCTGCCCGCCGTCTCAATAGGCGGGCTCGGCAATATGGTCTTTGACAGGCTGAAGGCGAGTAAGGCAAAAGTAAAGGGCATCGGTCCTGTTGACTTTCCACATACCAGGCATGAAAAAATATACAAATGCAGTGCCTGTCATCCGAAGATATTCAAGAAAAAAAGGGGTGCAAACCGCGTAAACATGAAGGCCAATATGGAGGGTAAGTTCTGCGGTTCCGCCAACTGCCACAACAGCGGTAAGGCCTTCCCTCTCTATGAATGCAACAAGTGTCATAGAGAAAAATAAGCATCTTCAAGTACTTTAAAACAAAAAAGCGGCCCCTTAGGGCCGCTTTTTTTTATAGTTAGTAATACCATACGCAAGGCAATGAAATGTTTTTATCGCCCTCCCCTTACCCCCTCCGTTGGTATTCTTTTAATTGAGTTACTATAATAGCGGGCGGGATATCGTTGTTTGAGGGTCTTAACTTTATCTCTACCGTTCTTAGTTCTCTGTCTCTCTTTTTTCCAAAAAGACGCCGGAAGCGTAGCGCGCGGCGCCTATAAGCCCGGCCATATCGTTTTTTATTAGATATACGGGCATCTCCATAAGGAGCTCCCTGAAGCGTCCCTTTTTGACAAAGGACTCCATGAATATTTTCACCTCCGCCTCTCCAAAAATCTTCGGGGCAATACCCCCTCCAATATACATGCCTCCCGTGGACATGCTCTTAAGGGCGAGATTCCCGGCCTCGGCGCCGTATATAGAGACAAATGTCCGTAAGGCTGTAAGGGCCATTTGGTTTGCGCCGGAGCTCGCCTCGTTATAGACTATCTCTCCGCCGCCATGATTATCAAATGCCTTTTGGTGGGCCTCGGAAAGCCTTAGGCCATCTCGTTCCATTAAAAACAAATAGATATTCCCAAGCCCGTCGCCAGAGAGCAGTCGCTCGTAGCTGACGTGACCAAACCTCTTCATAAGATAGGAAAGAAGTTCAATCTCAAGTATGGAGCGGGGGGCGAAATCCGTATGTCCTCCCTCTGAGGCAGAGGGCCTGCGGACTCCATCACAGTTAAAGAGTATGGTCTCGCCAAGGCCCGTACCTGCGGCAATAAGTGCGGCGTTGCCCTCTCTGGCGGTTCCTTTGTTAATGACCTTAATTTCATCGGGAGCAAGGGCGTCAATGCCCCAGCCAGTAGCGGCAAGATCATTGATAAGGGCCACCTTTTCAAGCCCTAATATCCCGGCTATCACTTCGCCGTCAATGACCCATGGTGTATTTGTAAGACTGCACCTGTTGCCCTCAATGGGGCAGGCCACGCCAAAGGCCGCCGTAGAAAGAGTACTGGCTTCAGGCGTGAGTGCAGATTCGATAAAAGAGAGGAGGAGCTTCTCAATGGATTCAAAATCAGTATTGACAAACCTTTTTACAATAACGGGGCTAAAAGAAGCTCCCTCGCAGGTAAAGAGTCCCATGTATGTCTTTGTGCCGCCGATGTCGCCGGCAAGAATGAGCCTGTTGGTTTCCATTTTTCCAACATCCTTCAGGAAACTGCCTCTAATATAATATCTACAGCCTTTTGCATTGCACTCGCTGATGGTGATTCCGATTCAAAGAGTACGACTCGCCTCCTCTTCGCGTCAAGGGCCTCCATGTCGCCGTAGGCCTGTGAGAGTTCAAGCTCTGAAAAGGTAAAATCCTCCCCCGGCACGGAGACGTCGTCCATTGTCTGATGTGTAAAGATAAGGTATATGCCGCTATTTGGGCCGCCCTTATGAATCTGCCCCGTGGAGTGCAGGTATCTTGGGCCGAAGCCCGCCTGAACAGCGCCGTTTGTCCGCTCCATGAGCATGGCCTGTAGGCCCCTGACCATTGCCTCTACAGTGGAATCAAAGGTGGAATAATAGGTAAGAAGAGCGATATACGCGCCATCTTCCATGTTTTCAAAGATGGTCTTAAGCGCCGTTGCCGTCACCACGTCACCTGATGAAGAACGGGGACGAATCGAGGCCATAACCCTCGCCCCGAGGTAAATGTTCATGCCTCTGGTCTTAAAAAGAGAACCCGGCGCGCCCTCGGATTTATTGGCAAGCCTCTGACGTGCCAATATCTTCGCCGACTCAACATCAGGCTGGTCAAAGGGATTTATACCGAGCATACGTCCTGCCAGCGCCGTGGCAATCTCCCAGCGCATAAACTCGTAACCAAGCTCATAGGTATCGCTCTGACAGAGCCTTATAACGGGATTACCTGCCTTTGCAAGTGTGTTTAACTTAGCATCGCCCCCGCTCTCATCACCGAGCCTCACATCTACAAAGACTCTGTCTCTTCTGTAATCACCGGGCGAACCGATGGGCTCGCCTGTTACGGGTACAAGCCCCCTGCCCTCCTTGCCCGTACTCTCTGCGATAAGCTGTTCTACCCAGAGCCCGAAGGCAGGGAGCTTTTTTGATACAAAGATGGTTACCTTGTCGCGTCCTGCAAGGGCCGCCGTGCCAAGGGCCGCGCCGAGGCTTACTCCTGCCGGGGCCCCTTCCGACAATGCCCTTTTTGCCCCTGTGAGGAGCCTATTGATATCTACACCGGTTAAGGCCGCAGGGACGAGGCCAAAGTAGGAGAGGGCAGAAAAACGTCCGCCGATATCAGCGGGGTTAAGGAATACATGCCTGAATTTTTTTGCCTCGCCAAGGGCCTCAAGGGTAGAGCCCGCGTCTGTAACGGCTATGAAATTAGCGCCGGGGTCTTTCACTCCAATACCACAAATTTTATCGTAAAAAAATCTGAATAGCGTATTGGGCTCCACCGTAGAGCCAGATTTACTTGATACGATAAAGAGGGTATGGGCGTCTACGCGCGATATCACCTCGTCTATGGCAACAGGGTCCGTGGAGTCGAGGACAGTGAGCCTCGGCCATCCCGAAGTATTACCGAAAACGCCGCCCATGACAAGGGGTGCAAGGCTCGAGCCTCCCATGCCGAGAAGAACTACCTCGGTAAAACCGGCGTCTTTAACCTCACGGGCGGCTTCTGCAATCTCATCGACCTTTCCCGCCATAAAATCAGGCAAGGTCAGCCACCCGAGGGCGTTCTTTATAAGGGCCGCTTCTTCTTCACCCTCTTTCCATAGGGTTGCGTCCTGTGCCTGGAGCCTCTCAAAAAACCTATCGGCTCCGGCCTTTGCCAGGGCTTCTTCATAGGCCGCCGCGAGCCCGGCCATCTCAAACCCGGTCTTATCCATTATTATATTATCCTCCGCTATGTTACCGCTTTATTGCTCACTCTATTTACCGGAGATAAGAGAGTCTTTCTTTGCCATTACACCTACAAGAAGACTCTCGTAAGAATCGGCAAAGGCCTTTACACCGTCTGCCTCAAGTTTATCGGTCAGGGCGGTGTAATCTATTCCAAGGCCAGGGAGCGCCCCCATAACCTCGCCGGCAGATGAGAGCCCTGAGGCGAGTGTGGGGCCGACTGTCCCGTGGTCCCTGAAGGCAAGCATGGTATTAAGGGGAATGGTGTTGATGGTGTCTTTTTCAATGAGGTCTTCCACGTATTTTATATCGCTATAGGACTTATTCTTCGTGCTTGTAGAGGCCCAGAGGAGTTTCTGCGCGCCTGCGCCCGCCTCCTTAAGTGTCTCGAAATTTTCTTCAGAGAATATCTCTTCGCCTTTCACATAGGCGAGCTTTGCGTTTGCAACTGCCACCTTTCCCGCAAGGGCCTTAAGGGCCTCTTTTGTCTCTCCCGTGGATGCGGCCTCGGCCTTTTCTTCAATGGCAGAGTCAAAGAGGCTGTCAACACGGCTTACGAAGAAGCTCGCAACGCTGAAGATATTGTCTATCTTTTTACCCTCTTTCAGCCTACGCTCCAGGGCGCGGACATATGCGCGCGCAACCTCGACATATCTGTCTACGGAGAATAGCAGAGTAATATTGATATTGAGCCCGTCGTAGAGGAGCTCTTCAACGGCGGTAACGCCCTCGACGGTAGCCGGAACCTTTATGAGGATATTAGGCATATCAATCATGGCGTTAAGCTCATGGGCCTCTTTAATCGTGCCTTCTGCGTCTCTTGCAAGAAGGGGGCTTACCTCAATGGAGACAAAGCCGTCCCTGCCCGATGTTCTCTCATATACGGGGAGAAGGGCGCGGGCGGCCTTTTTTATATCCTTTACGAAAAGGGAGGTGAGTAGCTCCGCGCCGTCAAGGCCGCCGGCAACGGCGTCTCTTATATCATTATCATAATCATTGCCTGAGGAGATGGCCTTTTCGAAGATAGAGGGGTTGGAGGTAATGCCTGTAACTGCGTAATCCTCCATCATCCTCTCAAGCTCTCCCGTAGTAACGAGGGACCTGCTGATATTATCGAACCAGATTGATTGACCGAAGTGATTTAGTTCTTTTAAGGGATTCATATCAAGCGGACTCCTTGA
>CAYYUX010000044.1:0-13893 GCA_964474975.1 uncultured Thermodesulfobacteriota bacterium | reverse complement strand
ATATAGGCGCCGAGAGCGAGGTTGGAAAGGGCTCGACCTTCTGGTTTACGGCGGCTTTTGAAACCCCCGACGGGGCGGAGCTATGTCCATGGAAATCAAGTGAGATAAAGGACATCAAGGTCCTAATTGTTGATGATAATTATACAAACCGCCGTATAACAGGACTGCTTCTCAATTCATGGGGCTGTTCTTATGATGCTGTTTCCGATGGTGATAGCGCATTGGAGATGATGCGGTCCGCCGCCGGGGATTCCAAACCTTATGATATATGTCTCCTTGATATGCAGATGCCGGGCATGGACGGTGAAGACCTCGGTAAATTTATAAAAGCTGACCCCGATATAAACGGCGCAAGTCTAATCATGATGACCTCCATGGGAGAGCGCGGAGACGCGGGGCGTCTCTCGAAAATCGGGTTTTCGGCATATATTACAAAACCAATTAAACAAAAGCGCCTTTATGATTGCCTTGCCCTTGTCTATGGCTCGTCACAGCTGCCGCCTGATGAGCGTCCCGATGGAATTATTACACGTCACAGTATTGATGAGAAAAAAAATCTTGGTAGAAGAATCCTTCTCGCCGAGGATAATCTTACCAATCAGAAGGTGGCGACAGCTATGCTTCGCAAACTTGGCTGCAGGACAGATGTTGCCGCAAACGGTATGGAGGCCGTAAAGGCCCTTAGGACAGTGACTTATGATTTTGTCCTGATGGACTGCCAGATGCCGGAGATGGACGGCTACGAGGCCACGCGTTTGATACGCTCGAGAGATTCGTCTGTGCGCGACCACGATATTCCCATTATAGCCATGACGGCCAACGCCCTTTCAGGTGATAAAGAAAAATGCCTTGAGGCGGGAATGAATGATTATATCTCCAAGCCTGTAACGCCGGAGGCCCTCTGCAAACTTATAGAGAAGTGGACGATGGAGAAAGCCAGAGGTCCGCAAAAGAATGCGCCGCCTGAGGGGAAGGCGAAGGATAAAGCAGAGCCTGCAGGCGGGGCGCGAGAAAAGCCCCCGGAAGATTCGAATGCCTTTGATAGAGAAGGTTTGCTTGATCGCCTCATGGGTGATGAGGTCTTGGCGCGCGAGATAGTAAAGGGCTTTATAAAGGATATAACCGCTCAGATAGGAGTTGTAGAAGATTGGGCCGGCGATGCCGATTTCTTGCGTTCTAAGGCCCACAGCATAAAGGGCGCCTGCGCAAATGTAGGCGCAATGGATATGAGCAGTATTGCGGCAGATATGGAAGAGGCGGCAGAGGCCGGTCGTATTGATGATGCCATGGCCATGGAGCCGCGCCTTGCCGAGGGATTGGAGCATTTTAAAGATGTTGCAAAGATTTTTAGCGATGCTTGTACTGGTAATGCCGCGGAGCGGCCATAAGAAGGAGGCAGGTCATTATGAGGATTCTTATAGCGGATGACGATATTACCTCGCGGAGTATTTTGGAGGCAGTACTCGTCAAGTTGGGTTATGATGTTATTGCCGTGGCCGATGGCAACGAAGCCTGGGAGGAGCTTAAAAAAGTCGATCCGCCGAGGATAGCTGTTCTTGACTGGGATATGCCGGGCAGAAGCGGACCCGAGGTATGCGCGAAGGTAAGGGGAAAGGGCGATGAGGAGTACTCTTACCTCATACTTCTTACGGCAAACAGCGCTCAGGATAATATCATTGAGGGCATGGGGGCCGGTGCCGATGATTATATCGTAAAGCCATACAACAGGCAGGAGCTTGAGGTGCGCATCAAGGCCGGCGTGAGGGTTATTGAACTTCAGGGCGAGCTTCTCGCGGCAAAGGAGGAGATAAGGGCTCAATCCCGCACGGATACGCTTACGGGGATACCCAACAGGAGGGCCATATTCGAGCATCTTGATGGTGAGATTAACCGCACTGAGAGAGAGAAAAGGAGTATCAGTATAGCCATGCTCGATATAGATAACTTCAAGGCCGTTAATGATACATATGGACACCAGGCTGGCGACGCCGTGCTTAAGGAATGCGCTCTGCGTGTATCAGGCTCAATCAGGCCATATGATATTCTGGGGCGTTACGGGGGAGAAGAGTTCCTTCTTATCTTGCCGGGAACGAGTGAGGAAAATGCCGCCATAGTCTGCGAGAGGATACTCGAAAATATTCAGGCCAGTCCGTTTTGTATTGATGGTGTAAGCATCATCGTCACTATCAGTATAGGTCTTGCCACATGGAGCGGCAGGGAAGATGTAGATAAACTCGTTGCCGCCGCTGATAAGGCCCTTTATATGGCCAAGGAGAAAGGCAAGAATCGTGTAGTCTTCGCATAAGTAAAAAATTCCCCTCCGCGGCAATATAGAGGCAAGATGTGCCGGGGCGGCCGGAGCCGGCCGCCCCGGGCGCCTCAACGTTTTTAATAGAGCAATCCCCCTTTTACGCCCTAATAGGCGGCAATTCCCTCCCTTTTTTTAAATGCTTATCAAATGGCATGCTTGTTGCGTCATTTACTTCACAGGAAGTATTAAAGGAGTGAAGTCTATGGACAGGTCTATATTCGTAGCCCTCTCGGGGCTCTCGGCAGGAATCGAGAGGCAAAACCTTACAACCAACAACCTCGCCAACATAAACACCCCGGGTTTTAAGAAGTTTCGCCCGATTTTTACCATGGTCTCGCCTCGCGCTCAGGTGACGAGGGCCTTTGTATCTCCCGAGGCGCCGGTAATAGATACCACCGGAGGCGCTATGGCAAAGAGCAACAGGCCACTTGACCTTGCCATTGAG
This sequence comes from uncultured Thermodesulfobacteriota bacterium, assembly GCA_964474975.1. GTDB lineage: Bacteria > Desulfobacterota > GWC2-55-46 > GWC2-55-46 > JADFVP01 > JAJRZX01. Next base: position 11,137 of record CAYYUX010000044.1, on the reverse strand, counting down.
GGTAAGGGTTTTTTTTCGGTAAAGACGCCGCGTGGTACGCGTTATACGAGACAGGGAAATTTTAAGATAGACAGGGCGGGGAGGCTGGCTACGCAGTCAGGCTATCCTGTCCTCGGGCAGGGCGGTCCCGTCAAACTTTCGCGCTCTGATGTTGAGATAGACGGGGCGGGAAGCATCACTGAAGGCGGCGTTGATATTGGCAGGATAAAGGTCGTAAGGTTTGAGAACAACGACAAGCTCGTATATGAAGGCGGTGTATACAGGGCAGACGCTGGCGCCAAACCCGTAGCCGTGAAAGGCGTTGATACAAAGGTGGTTCAGGGGTTTGTCGAGGGTTCAAATGTAAGCGTCGTCAAGGAGATGGTCTCAATGATGGAAAATCTCCGCACATACCAGACTCAGGTAAAGCTGATACAGGCCATCGACGGAATGACACGAAAGGCCATAGAAGAGGTTGGAAAGGTTTGATGACATATAAAAAATATAGGGGAGGTTTGAAATGTTAAAGGCCCTATGGACGGCATCAACGGGGATGGAGGCGCAACAGCTTCGCGTCGACATGATAGCCCATAATCTGGCGAATGTAAACACAGTGGGTTTTAAAAAATCGAGACCCGATTATCAGGACCTGCTCTATGAAGAACTGCGCTCCGCAGGTGCCTCAAGCTCGCCATCGACAGAAGTTCCTACGGGCCTTAATGTGGGCCAGGGCGTAAGGACGGTAGCCACAGAGCATCTCTTTTCTCAGGGAAATTTGCAGAAGACGGAAAACCCCCTTGACCTTGCCGTTGAGGGTAACGGTTTTTTTCAGATACTTCAGCCCGACGGCACACTCGCCTATACGAGAAACGGCGAATTCAAGGTCGATAGCTCAGGCCGCCTTGTCAACTCCGACGGCTACACAGTAGACCCTGAGATAAGCATACCCGATAGCGCCCTTACCATAACCATAAGCGCAGACGGCATAGTCTCTGTTACGGAGCCGGGTGTTACGACGCCCACAGAGGTAGGCAACATCGAGCTTGCACGTTTTGTAAACCCCGGGGGGTTAAAGCCCATAGGCAAGAACCTCTTTACCTCAACGTCATCTTCGGGAGACGCTGTTACGGCCGCGCCAGGCACTGACGGGCTCGGCACACTGGCACAGGGGTTTGTGGAGACATCGAATGTGAGCGTAGTAGAGGAAATGGTGGACATGATAGTTGCCCAGCGGGCCTATGAGATAAACTCCAAGGCCATCCAGACGGCGGATCAGATGCTTCAGGCCGCCAATTCCATGAAGAGATAAGGGGCATAAACAATGGTGCCTGTTTATCGTTATGAAATTAAAAGTGCGATAAGGCGTTAAAGCCTGCGAACTCCAAAAGGGGCATATTTTAATGAAGATGTTTTTGTTTTTATTCCTACAGATTTTTATCCTTTCCTCCGTGGCAGGCGCCGCGTCTGATGGGCTGAGAGATGCCTTGCGGGAGTATCTTCTCTCTCACTCTCGCTGGCCCGGAGCCTCCATGGTCATTGAGAACGTCAATGTATACGGAGAGGGTCTTTCCAGTAAAGAGGGTAGTACCTTTATTGTCACACCGAGGCACAGGTCAAGAACCACTGGCAGGATTTCGTTTAACGTTGCCCTTGAAAAGGGAGGCCGGAGGCTTGCGTCGTCAGTGGTTACCGCTGATGTGAGGTATATGAAAAAGGTAGTGGTGACGGTACATCCCATAAGGATGCGGGAGAGGATAGGCTCTGACGATGTGAGGCTATTGAGTATGGATATCTCTTCCATACCGGTCACGGCGGCCTCCTCCCTTGATGCTGTAGTGGGTAAATCCGCAAAGCGGCCTTTATCTGCGGGAAGGGTGGTTAGAGAGGATTATCTTCAGAGGACTCCTCTGGTAAGGCGCGGACAAACCCTTGATGTAAGGGTGAAAAGCGCCGCCATTGTGGTGCGGACAAAGGCAACGGCTCTGAGCGATGGTTTTCTCGGCCGCCCTGTGAAGGCCGTGACCGCAGGCGGAAGGGAGATAAGCGGTGAAGTCTCAGGCCCGGGGCAGTTGGTGATAAACCTCAGATGACGAGAGACTTATGAAGTTAAGCTATTTATCTTATTGTCCGTTATTTATTTTCTTCTTTGTCGTTGCCGGATGCGCGGCTCCAAGGCCGACGAAGATAGACAGCTCCACTATACCCATGCAGGGCAGTGAGCATGTCTTTACGGCAGGTTCAATATGGCCGGGCGAGACATCACGGAACAGTTTTTTTCAGGACCTTCGCGCAAGAAATGTCGGCGACACTGTTACTGTAGTGATATCAGAGAAGACAAGCGCAACAAAACAGGCCACGACGAGCACATCAAGGGCAACGAGCAATGACATCGCAATCAAGAAGTTTCTCGGTATGCCTCTTAAATTCGGCATGAGCGATTTTCTCGGTCAGGGTCAGCCATTTAAACCGGAGCTTGCGAGCAATTACGACTCCGCCTTTGACGGCGCAGGTACTACAAAACGTTCCGGGCAGTTCAACGCGAGCCTCACGGCGCGTGTCGTAGAGGTTCTCCTTAACGGGAACCTCGTTATTGAGGGGAAAAAAGACACCATACTGAATAACGAGCATCAGTACCTCGTGCTTAGCGGCATAATAAGGCCTGAGGACCTCAGCGTGGACAACCGTGTGGACTCCAACCTGATAGCCGACGCGCGTATAGAGTATTCCGGCAGAGGCGTTATAGCCGACGAGCAGAGACCCGGATGGATGATGAGGATACTTGATAATGTATGGCCTTTTTAGAAAGGGGATAATCTCCCTCATAATATGCCTTTTTCTCGTAAATTCGGCCCTTGCCTCGAGGATAAAGGACATAGCCTTTTTCGAAGGTGTAAGGACCAACCATCTTGTTGGCTACGGTCTTGTCGTTGGTCTTGACGGCACTGGCGACAAGGGCGGCGCCGTCTTCACGAGGCAGAGCATCGCCAATATGTTTGTAAAGATGGGCATAAAGATAGACCCGAAACTTATAAAGGTAAAGAACACGGCCGCTGTTCTCCTGACGGCGGAGCTCCCGCCCTTTGTCCGTCCCGGGTCCAGGATAAATGTCCTCGTATCATCCATGGGAGACGCCAAATCCCTTAACGGCGGCACCCTTATAATGACCTCTCTCAAGGGCGCCGACGGCCGTGTCTACGCAAGCGCGCAGGGCGCTGTCTCCCTTGGAGGTTTTCTCGCGAGCGGCTCCGGTGTATCACTTAAAAAAAACCATCAGACAGCGGGCATGATACCGGGAGGGGCCATTGTCGAGAGGGCCGTGTCCCTGAATATCAACGCTCATAAGGCCCTGCGTCTTACTCTGCGGGAGCCTGATTTCACAACAGTTACAAGGCTTGCCGGTGTGATAAACACAACCCTTGGGAAAAAAATAGCCCTTCCCGTTGATGCCGGCACAGTAAGCATCAACATACCCGAGGATTCCGGCAAGGGGGTTTTCGCCTATATGTCTCTTATAGAACAGCTTGACGTGCCAACGGACACTGTATCAAAGGTGATAATAAACGAGCGTACGGGTACGGTTGTTCTCGGAGAGAATGTGACTATATCAGAGGTGGCCGTATCTCACGGAGATATAAGCATTGAGATAAAGACGCAGTATCTTATCTCTCAGCCCAATGAACTCGCCTCGGGCAATACCGTAGTCCAGCCGAAAAGCGTACTTGGCGTCAGGGAGAAAGAGTCCCGTCTTATCGTACTTCCCCGGGCCGTGCGTCTTGAAGAGGTCGTAAGGGCCCTTAACCTTGTGGGCGTAACACCTCGCGATCTTGTGGCCATACTTGAGGCCATAAAGGCCTCGGGAGCCCTGCATGCCGAGTTGGAGGTTATATGAATATAAAAGGTGCAAGTATGGCCATGAGTATGGATATCGCCCTTTCGAGACGCGTTAAGGGGGCCTTGGAGGCGGAGATGGGGCGCGGCGTTAAGTCTGCGAGGCTGACTAAAGCTGTAAGCGCCTTTGACGCGCTCTTTGTGAATAATATGCTCAAGGCCATGCGCAGTACCATCCCGAAGAACACTCTCTTCGGTAAGGGCATGGGAGAGGACATATATACATCGCTCTTTGATTGGGAGATATCCAAGGAGATGGCCTCACGGGGAGGCCTTGGGCTGGGCAGTCTGCTTCTTGATGGTTTTAAGGGCCATGAGCTTCATAGCCGCGGGACCAATGGCGCAAGGGCTGGGCCTATTGAAAAAAAAGATAAATATATGGAAAAAAACCTAAAGTAATCTTTGACCATAGCCGATGAGTAAGTAACAGCAATACCATAATAAAGGGGGATGTTATGAAGATTTCAGGTAAAAATCCATTGATCGACGCACAGGTGAAGTTACGGCAGGCCAAGAGGGAGCTGAAGACACCGAGGAACTCGAGCACCGCCGGGGGCTCCAATAGGTCTGATAAGGTAAACCTCTCAGGCAAGGCCAAGAGGCTGGCACAGCTCCGAAGGCTTGTAGAAGCATCGCCTGATGTGCGGCAAAAGAAGATATCCCAGATAAAGTCCGCCATTGACAGCGGCAAGTATAATGTCAAATCAGCGCGTGTAGCCGAGAAGATAATCAAAAGGGCCATTCATTTTTATAACAATCATCGCTTCCCCTCATAACTCATGGAAACGGGCGCTCTCGTAGTGCGACTCTCCATGGAGACCGGTATGTATCTTGAGCTTCAGTCGGTCCTTGAGGAGGAGCATAAGGCCGTTATAAAGAGGGATTATGAGGGACTTTACGAGCTGGTCGCAAAAAAAGAGAGTATCCTCGAGGGGCTCTCGGCCTCTGCCTCTGCACGTAGCCTCATTATAAAGGACCTCCTGAAGGCCACCGGCTCTCTTGAAGGGCCGGGCCTTGAGGCCCTTATGAAAGAGATGCGCTCCGGAGAGGAGCGCGAGGCCCTGAGACGCGCCCGTGATAGACTTGCGGCGGTAAGGGAGAGGGTGATGGGCCTGAACCAAAAGAACGGGCGCCTCATAGCCTCAAGCCTTGCCGGCCTTGGACGCGCCCTTGATTTTCTTGAGTCTTTTTTTATCTCGGATACATATCTCTCAACAGGGCTCCGCGGAGGCAAGGCCAGGAAAGGCACACGCTTGAGAGAGGGGGTTTAATATGCCGTCCCTTAATGGAATTTTAGATATAGCAAGTACAGGGTTAAATGCCTCGCAGGAGGCCCTTAATGTAACATCGCATAATATCTCCAATGTAAATACCCCTGGTTATACACGGCAGAGGGCTACGCTTGATGCCAAGGACCCCGTGAGTTTCGGCGGTCATTTTTTCGGCACAGGCGTAGCTGTAAGCGGCGTAGAGAGGGTATTTGACAGATTTATCACGCTTCAGCTCAATGACGCGCGTTCAGGACTATCTGCCGAGACCTCTCGGGGCGGCGTACTTCAGGACCTTGAGGGCATACTTAATGACCTTGGCGGCACCGGGATAAGTAAACCCCTTGATGATTTCTTTAATGCCTTTGACGAGCTTTCCTCAGACCCGACGTCGCGGCCGGCAAGGCAGGCGATACTCTCGAACGGCACTGTCCTCAGTGATACCTTCAAGAATATGGACAACCGTATAAGGCGCGGCATTAACAATGTAAACAATGAGATATCCGGTGTTGTCAAGGAAATCAACGGCATCTCCGCAGAGGTAGCCGCGCTGAACAAACAGATACAGGGCCTTGATCTGAACGGCGCCTCAAGCAATGACTTGAAGGACAAGAGGGAGGTCCTTCTCGGCAGGCTTGCCGATAAAATCGGCATCTCTACCATTGAGAACTCTTCCGGTGCAGTAGATGTTGTAACAGAGGGCGGTTTTTCTCTTGTCTCAAGCAATACGAGTTCGTCTCTGTCCGTATCCGTTAACGGCGATAACAATTTACTCTCAGATGTGACCTATAACGGCTCAAAGCTTACGAATAAGATAAGCTCCGGAAGCCTCAAGGGGTTTATAGACGGCAGGGCCGACCTTACCTCCGCCCTTGATACGCTGAATCGTCTATCGGCCTCTGTCATAAAAGAGGTAAATGTTCAGCACCGCGCAGGATACGGCCTTGATTCGAGTACAGGTCAGGATTTTTTCACACCTACCCATGTGGATACGGCAAAGCTCTCTCAGAATACAGGAGGCGCCCTTATCTCAGGCGGGAGCGTTACAGACCCCTCGGCCCTTACCCTTGATGATTATGAAGTAAGGTTTTCAAGCCCCTCCAACTACGTCGTGGTAAACCTCAACACCAAGGCCCTTACTGCCTCCGGGGCCTATACATCGGGTTCCGCCATAAACTTTGACGGGATAAGCCTTACAATAACGAACAGCCCATCAGGGCCTGTAGCAGGCGATGCCTTCAGCGTAAGCACGACAAAGAGCGCGGCCATGAATATGACCGTATCCCTTACAGATACAGCCGCCGTAGCGGCCTCGGCCACTCTCGCCGGGCTCCCCGGAGACAATACCAACTCTCTTGCCCTATCTGCGCTTCGCGACAAGGCCGCCCTGCAGGGCTCCACCTTTACCGCATTTTATCAGGGACTCGTCTCTGAAGTAGGTACAAAGACAAACGAGACCGATAATAATATTAGTGTACGCGAGGCGGTGAAGGCACAGTTAGAGACTCAGCGCGCCTCTGTATCAGGCGTATCCATAGACGAGGAGACAGTCAACATGATTAAGCTCCAGAAGGCATTTCAGGCCTCGGCAAAGCTCCTTACCACGGTAAACGATATGTTCAGTTCGCTCCTTAATATAAGATAAAGAGGCAGATTATATGAGGGTAACATCAAATGCGCTCTTTGATGCCTATATAAAGGACATCAACCGGCAGTATAGTTCTCTATTCAAGGTTCAGAGGGAGCTTGCCACGGGAAAGAAGCTCGCTTCTCCCTCCGATGACCCCACGAGGGTTGGAAAGCTCCTTGATTCCAAGTCCTTTCTCTCAAGGCTCGGTCAATATGAGCGGAATATAGAATCCGGTGTCTCCTATCTCGGCGTCTCGGAGAACGCCCTCTCCGATGCCAATGACCTTATCTCAAGGCTCAAGGAATTAGCCGTCCTGAACGCCACGGATACGGCAAATCCTGATATGAGAAAGGCCGCAGGAATTGAGGCGGCAAGCCTCTTCGAGGGCATAAGGAAGCTTGCCAATACGAGTTTTGAGGGCGGGTATATCTTTGCAGGCAACAAGCGCTCTACAGAACCCTTTGACTCTGCCGGGGCCTACAACGGCGACACCGGGGAGCGTGTGATAAATATAAATACCAACAGCTCCATGACCCTCGGCATAAACGGCGGCAAGGTCTTTAAGGGGCTTGGGATACCCGGAGGCGTGGACATATTCAAGACCATCAAAGACATGATAACCGCCCTTAACGCGAATGACGGCGCGGGTATCGCCGCCTCCATAACAGGCCTTGAATCAGCATCCTCTCAGATATCCAACACTATCGCCGATATAGGCGGCAGAAACTTGAGGCTTACCGGTACGTCCAAGACCATTACGAGTTTTAAACTTGAGCTCAAGGTAAGCATATCCAACATAGAGGACGCTGATATAACAAAGGTCATATCCGAGCTTCAGCTTGGCAACGTGGCCCTTAACGCGGCCATGAGCTCCTCTGCCAAGGTCCTCAATCAGAGTATCCTCAGCTACCTCTAACCCCGGGCTATATCGCGTGACGGGGCGAGAAGGGCGAAAGAGGCGAAGGGGGCAAAGAGGGAGGAGATGAGGGGCTTGCGGGGGGGGCGTATGGAAAGGGTGACCCCCTGTCTATATACGAGCAGTGATAATTTTTTGAAGAAGATAGGGCCGTTTATACATTCTTTGTGGCCTTGATATCATAAAGCCATGGAGGGCGCGTGCTTGTATTAACGAGAAAGGCCGATGAAGGCATTGTAATAGACGATGATATAAAGGTTGTTGTTGTGGCTATAAAAGAGAACCATGTAAAGCTCGGTATCGAGGCGCCGCAGAGCCGCTCCATTCACAGGGAAGAGGTCTATATGAAGATACAGGAAGAAAACAGGGCCGCTTCAAAGCTTGTTCCCGGCGATATTTTAACTGCCGGAAAGGGGAACTTAAGGTAATGATGGAAGAGCGCCCGGAGAAAGATACAATGGAGTATCCAACAACGCGTTTCGGCCCCCTGGAGGTGAGCGAAGATAAAATTATCCGCTTTGTAAAGGTTATTCCCGGTTTTGAGGAACTCAGGGATTTTGTCCTCCTCGACCATGATAGCGGCGGGGTCTTCAAGTGGCTCCAATCCCTGGAAAATGCAGAGACGGCCTTTCTTCTCACCTTTCCTTCGTTTTTTTGCGCCGACTATGCCGTGCCATTTCAGCACCATTATCTCGAAAAACTCTCAGCCGAGTCGGCAGAGAGTCTCGTAGTCTTTGTAATGGTCTCGGCATCACGCAAAAAGGGCAGTGTGAGCCTTAACCTCAAGGCGCCTATACTCTTCAATCCCTTGAATATGAAGGCCATGCAGTGCATCATGGATTCCGAGAAGTATGAGTGCAGGTTCATGGTAGAGCTTGCAGACGCCCCTGCCGTGAGCGCCAACAGGTAGAGTTTCGCGCAGTATCCTGCCTCATCCTTTCACATGTCCCTATCTGCCCCTTATCTCTTTAAGATGGCCTTTTTTGCCTGTTTTAGTCAGCCGCTATGTCCACGGTGCTGTCACTTTTTTGTCTAATTCCCGAACCTTACCTGATAATCCCTTAAAAGACCCTTGATTGCGGGCATACCCCCCCCCTTATCTCTCTGGCATGCAAGTTGCATTATTAACAGGGTGAAAAGGAGGAACGCCCATGTATCTTGAAGACAAGACAGTCCTTATTACAGGCGGTACCGGTTCACTTGGCAATAAGCTTACAGAGATTATCCTCGGCAGATGTAAACCGCGAAAACTTATCATCTTAAGCCGTGATGAGCTGAAGCAGTACGAGATGAACGAGCGGTTTAAGAGCCCTTTAATCCGGTTTTTTCTCGGTGATGTGAGGGACAAGGAGAGGCTTTACAGGGCCTTCGAGGGTGTTGATTACGTCATACACGCCGCCGCGCTCAAACAGGTGCCTGCGGCGGAGTACAACCCCTTCGAGGTTATCAAGACCAATATCCTCGGGGCCAAGAATATAATAGACGTATCCATGGATACGGGCGTAAAAAAGGTCGTAGCCCTCTCCACGGACAAGGCCGTGAACCCCATAAACCTCTACGGGGCCACAAAGCTATGCTCGGACAAGCTCTTTGTCTCAGGCAATTCCTACGCCGGCAGTAAACCCACACGTTTTTCCGTAGTGCGCTACGGAAATGTGGCGGGAAGCCGCGGCAGTGTTATCCCCCTATTTCTGAAAAAGAAAAAGTCAGGCCGAATGCCCATTACCGATAAGCGCATGACCCGTTTCTGGATAACCCTTTCCGACAGCGCCAACTTTGTCATCAAGTCCCTTGAGCGTATGCGGGGAGGCGAGATCTTCGTGCCCAAGATAGCGAGCACCTCGATAGTGGACGTGGCGAGGGCCGTATTGCCGGAGTGCGAATTCGATGTAATAGGCATAAGGCCGGGCGAGAAACTGCACGAGGTCCTCATCTCAAAGGAGGACGGCAGGCTCACCCTCGAGTATAAAGACTACTTCGTGGTTCAGCCGCCCTTTCCATGGTGGGGCGCAGAGCAGGATAGTGACGGAGAAGGCGTCCGCGTTCCAAAGGGTTTTTATTTTTCCAGCGACAGCAACGCCATGAAGCTGGACAGATTTCAGCTTAATACCATTATCAGGGAGTATGACGGCAGTGCTAAAAAGACCAATTACTTACGGAGGGCAGACAATAGACCGGGCAGATACAAGGTCTGTCCTTAAGGTTCTTGCCTCTTCGCATCTCACTCAGGGACCTGCCGTTGCGGCCTTTGAGGCGGCCCTCGCCGAGTACACAGGCGCGGGGTACGCCGTTGCCTGCGCAAACGGCACGGCGGCTCTTCATCTTTCCTCTCTTGCCGCCGGGCTTAAGAAGGGAGATAGGGCCGTGACAAGCCCCAATACCTTTGTCGCCACTGCAAACGCCGTGCTTTACACAGGGGCCGAGCCTGTCTTTGCCGATATAAATGAAGATACAGGCGCCGTTGATGTAAGTCTTCTGCGAGAGGCCATTACCGGAGAAGTAAAGGCCATAATACCCGTTCATTACGGAGGGGCTCCTCTTGATATGAAAAAAATAAGGACCGCCGCCGGTGACAATGTCGTTATTATCGAAGACGCCTGCCATGCCCTTGGGGCATGGCAAAGAGATGGCTCAGGCACAAAGCGCATGGTGGGAGGGTGCTCGTACTCGGATATGACGGTCTTCAGTTTTCACCCCGTTAAGTCCATTACAACAGGCGAGGGCGGGGCCGTTACCACCAATGACAGGTGCCTGTATGAGAGGCTTATTGAACTTCGCACTCACGGTATTACAAAGACCCCTCCTTGCGGCGAGTCATGGCCGCCCTGGAAGTACGAGATGAGAACCCTTGGTTTTAATTACAGGATTTCCGATATCCAATGCGCCCTCGGGCTAAGTCAGCTTAAAAAAATAGAGGCCTTCATGAAGAGACGTCGTGAGATAGCGGCCCTCTACGACGAGCTTTTTTTCGATACAGACATTATCAAGACTCCTGATACGGCTCCAAATGCCGAGAGCGCCCGGCACCTCTATCCCATAAGGATAGACTTCAAGGGGCTCGGGGTGGATAAAGAACACTGGTTCAAGCTCATGCTGAGAGAGGGGGTAGCCCTTCAGGTCCATTATATACCCGTCCATCTTCAGCCCTATTATCGTGAACGCTTTGGCTATAGAGCAGGTGATTACCCTGCCGCGGAAAGGTTTTTTCATGAGGCGGCAAGCCTCCCCATCTTTCCCTCCATGAGCGATGAGGATGTAAGGTTTGCGGCAAAGGCCGTTATTTCTACCCTCTCACGGGCAATGCCGTCAAAGAGAAAGAGGGCTGTATGAGAAAGATAATGAAGATAGGAGAAAGGGCCGTAGGAGGGGCGTCACCGGTCTATATAATAGCCGAGGCAGGGTCTAATCATAACGGCAGTATTGAGCTTGCAAAAGAGCTGATAACGGCGGCCTCGC
>CAYYUX010000043.1:0-14291 GCA_964474975.1 uncultured Thermodesulfobacteriota bacterium | reverse complement strand
CCCGATCTGCCGCAGGCCCGTAAAGGCCTGCGGCAGATTTTTTTATAGAAAAAGGCCTATTTTCAGGGGAAAGATGGCGTAGGGCCGCGATACCGGTGGGAAGTCTTTCAATCAGAGGTTTTGTCTTTCCGTATAATCAATGAAGCAGGCCCGGGCGGGAAGAGAGAGGGGGGGGGGAATGTCACTGCTGAGCGGTAAGGGTATTTTTTCATGAGATTTCGCCCTCAAAGCAGATGGGCCTAATATCAAACCCGCCTCCCTTCCAACAAAGTCCATTTACCTTAGGGAACCTCTGAATAATTCGTCCCTGAATAATTCAGAGAGGTCAGGGGAAAATGCTGTTTTCCTTTTTCTATCATTTTCAAGAACTTACAGTTGTCAAAAATGCCAATAAGTCCAAGTATTGCCGGAAAGTATGATTACCCAGGCTTTCCTTAGGTTATATTAACCGTACCTCTACCCTACGAGAGGGCCTCCACTATCTCCATGCCCTTGCTGAGTCCAAGCCTCTCGGCACCGGCATTGAGCATAGTCAAGGCCTCCTCAAGGGTCTTTATGCCTCCGGCGGCCTTTACGCCCGCCCGCCCTCGGGCAAGTCTTGATAATAGTCTCACGTCCTCTGCGGTGGCCCCGGCCTTGCCAAACCCCGTTGATGTTTTTATGAAGTGCGCCCCCGCGTTTATAATAATTTCAAGGACCCTCGCCTTTTGCTTGTCGTCAAGGTAGCAAGTCTCTACTATTACCTTCACCGGCGTCCCGGGGATGGCCGAGACAAGGGCTGAGATCTCATCTTCAACATAGGCATACTCGCCGCCGTGAAAGGCGCCCTGGTTCATGACCATGTCCACCTCGGCGGCGCCGTCCTCAACGGCCTTCAGTGCGCTCATTATTTTCACATCTGTCCTCTCGTAGCCAAGGGGAAAACCAGCCACGGTAGAGACCTTTATAGGGGTTTTCATGAGGAGCTTGGTGGCAAGGCCGACATGGCGTGGCGGCACGCAGAGCGTGGCAAAGGGATATGCCTTGGCCCTATCGGCCAATTCTTCAATATCGCTCCGCCCGGCAAGGGGGCTTAAGATAGTAAGGTCGATTTTACAGGCAAGTTCTTCTCTTTTCATAATTGCTCTTGGTAATTGACAGGACGTAAATAGAAATATGGTATAGGCGCAAAAAAAGGAAGGAACTCAAGTGCTTTCCTTCCCGAGGGGTCTTGAAAAACCTCTCTATAATACGTCTTTTTCTGAAGGCGTATGTAATGAACAATTTTCTCGTTGTCTTGGTTGTGCCATAAGCGCCTCCTTTTTTAAGCAACGCCCGCTCCGGGCTTTTTCCTTAACTATGGACCGCCGTCTTCGTACTTAGGCTCCGCAGAAGGGATGTAGGCGCGCCTAACTCATTCCAGCCACTCACAGAGATTTCAAACCCCCGAAAAAGGGATTCTGTCCCTCTTCTGCATGCGAACAACGGATTCAGCCCGCACAGAACTCCCTCATGTTTTAACTTACCCCCCTTTTAAGCCCGTTAATTTCACACCCTCTTCGCTAAAGGACGTAGACTATGAGAAGGGCGGCAAGTACGATGGCCGTGAAGATGCTGATTATCAACAGCTCTTCTTTTTCAAGGAGCCTTGAGTCGCGGTCTTTACTGTCAAAGACCTTTATCCCTTTGTCGTAAACAACGTTTTTAGGATGTCCAAACATATCGTTCACCTCCCTTGTACAACTCAGAAACCGCTTGCTCACCTCCTGTATCATCCATGATGTACTCTATACTTATATTATAGCTCTTTTTTCAGAAAAGAAAAGGTATCTTTAGCATATAGTGAAGGGAAAAGGGTGTTCATTCAGGCAGTATTGTCACGATGTGTTGATTTTCAGGCAGTTTTCTTTCCTGCAAGGGAGAGTATCTTTTTGGCGGTAATCTCTCCGCCATGTATGCTGTCAGGTATGCCTATGCCGTGGTAGGAGCTTCCCGTAAGGAAAAGCCCCTTGTGGCGCGCGGTTTTTTCCTCGATATCGCGTACCCGTTCCTCGTGGCCGATGGTGTACTGGGGCATGGCCTTTTTCCATTTATAAATACGTGTAAAGAGCGGCTCGGCAGTAATCCCCATAATATCCTTTAGTTCGCCGCGCACCATGGCGGTCATCTCTTTGTTATTAAGTTTAAGGTACTCTCCGCCCTTGGCCCCTCCCACAAAACACCTTATGAGTACAAAGCCATGGGGCGCGCGTCCATCAAATTTTACGGAACTCCATGTAGATGCCATGATCCCCCTGTTCTCCGAGCGCGGCACCACAAAACCAAAACCTGTAAGGGGCTTTTTAATATCAACTTTTTTAAAGGCCATGGTAACGGTGGCAGTGGAGCTGAAGGGGATGGTTCCGAGTACGCTGGAAAGCTCTCTGTCAATGTCCCGTGTAAGGCGCGCGGCCGCATGAGCAGGCGCGGCAATAACAACGGCGTCTGCAGTAATATCGCCATCTTTATTGGTGATTACACGGTACTTGCCATTTTTTTCTTTTTTAATGGCCTTTACGGTTGTATCGGTCTTTATCTTCACACCCTTCTCTGTTATGAAATCGGCAAGCGTGTCTATAAGCGCGCTCATACCGTCCCTGAGGGTTACGAACATGGTCATTTTCTTCCTGTCTTCCCAGGGGTTGGTGGCGCTCATTTTCTTTTTAAACCGCGTCATGCGCTTGACCATGCCGCGGATGAGACTGCCGTATTCCTCTTCGAGAGCCACAAACTTGGGAAAGCTGGCCCGTACGCTCATTGTCTCGGGGTCTGCGGCGTGTATGCCAGCCACAAGGGGCTCGGCTATTTTATCAAGGACCTCCGCGCCGAGGCGTCTTCGCACAAAAGAAGCAAGACTCTCGTCGGAATCGTCCTTTTTTTTCGGTATGAATATCTCAAGGAGCATCCTCAGCTTACCCTTTGTGGTGATAAGCCTGCTCATGGCCAGCGGGATTATTTTTGTGGGAATCATTAGGATGACGCCCTCAGGGAGTTCATGAAGCTTTCCCCTCGAGAGAACGTACGTCTTTCTCAGTCTGTCGTTGGTGGGTGTGAGTTGTTCGCCGAGGCCGAGTTTTCTGCAGAGCGCCATGGCCCATGGTTTTTCAGAGAGGAAGCAATCAGGGCCGCCTTCGATGATAAATCCGTCGCGGCTCTCAGTCTGTATATTGCCGCCGACCTTTTTTTTGGCCTCAAGTATTGTAATCTCAAGGCCGTCTTCTTTTGCGGCAAGGTCGCATAGGCTGTAGGCAGTGGCAAGGCCCGCTATGCCGCCGCCTATGATAACGACTTTTTTCATCAGAATATATCAACACCGGTTTTTTTGATGATGTCAGCGAGCAGGCTCAAAAACTCCGGAGTAGTGTTAAGGGAGGTGGTGCGCGCGAACCGGAGTCCCGCGTTTTCCGCCGTGGCCTTAAAGAGGATATCAATGTCGTAGAGGGTCTCTACGTGATCGGCGGTGAAGCCGAGAGGCACAACAACTACGCCCTCTTTGCCGGCCTTCTTGGCCTCAAGGATAACGTCTTCCGTCCTCGGCCCAAGCCAGACCACGTTCGTGGTACCCTGACTCTGAAATGCCCGCCGATATTCAACGTCCAGCCTTGCCCCGATGGCGTCTACGGTCTGATTAAGCTTCATCTCATAGGCATCGCCTTCGAGAAGGTCTCTTGGAAGGCTGTGGCTGGACAATATGATAAGAGCCTTTTGCCTATCATCAAAGGCGGCAAGGGCCTCATCTATCTTTGCGAGAATAATATCGATATAGCGCGGGTGTACGTGCCAGTTGGAGAGCAATTTCATCTTCGGTGTCTTTCCGAGATCTTTAATGGTTTTTTCCACTGTCAGCTCATAGGCCCCCGTGGCAATGGGAGAAGTAAAGGGCGCCATGATAAGTCCAACGGCCTCCTCTATGCCGTCGGCCTTCATGCGTGCGATAGTATCGGCGATGTATGGGGTCCAGTTGAGCATGCCCACATAGGGTTTGTACCGGGCGCCGAGCAACTCGCAGATGCCATCGGCCTGAGCCTTTGTAATCTCAAGTAGCGGTGATTTACCGCCTATGAGCCTGTAACGCTCCGTAATTTTTTCAACCAGTCCTGAGGGAAAATGCCGTCCCTTAAGGACATTTCTCAAAAATGGCTCAATATCTTCAAGGGAATCAGCCCCTCCAAAGGCAAGGAGCAATACGCCCATTTTTTTATCCATACCCATAACATCTCCTCTAAAGATGATTTTTTATTTTTTTAAATCTGTGTCAGTTCGTGAACGCTGTCCACAAGGGCCTTAACGCTATCAACGGGGGTTCCGAGGATTATCCCATGCCCGAGGTTGAATATGTGTCCGGGCCGGCCATTTGCCTCGGCAAGAACATCAGCGGCCCTCTTTTTTATGTATTCAGCAGGGCCGAATAGCACGCCGGGGTCAAGGTTGCCCTGTATGGCCTTCTCTGTGCCAATGCGTTGCCATGCCGTATCAAGGCCTATACGCCAGTCAACGCTGATAACATCGCCTCCGGCCTTTGCAACAAGGTCTATATAAGGGCCCGTGTTGGTGCTGAAGTTTATTACCGGCACGTCGCCTCCAACGGAATCAATGACCTTTTTTGTGTAGGGCAGGACAAATTCCTCGTAATCCGCGGCTCCGAGACAGCCTACCCAGCTGTCGAATATCTGCAGGGCCTGCGCTCCGGCGTCTATCTGCGCCCGAAGGTATACGGCAAGGACCTCGCATACCTTATCCATGAGGACCTTCCATGCCCCGGGGTCGCTGAACATGAGGCGTTTTGTATTGAGATAATTCTTTGAGCCTCCGCCCTCTATCATATAGGACGCAAGCGTAAAAGGCGCCCCGCAGAAACCAAGGAGCGGCACCCGGCCGTTAATCTCAGCCCTGGCGAGCTTTAAGGCCTCTATCAGGTAAGGCACGTCCTCGTAGGGATCAATAATCCTGATGGCGTCTATCTGTGAGTTCTCACGGATGGGCCTGTCTATGACGGGGCCTTCGTTCTTGGCGAAGTGAAAATCAACGCCCATGCCCTCAAGGGGCAGGAGGATATCGGCGAAGATTATGGCGGCGTCAAGCTCAAACCGCCTTATGGGTTGCAAGGTTACCTCGCAGGCTATCTCCGGGGTCTTGCACATCTCAAGAAAGGAGGATTTTTTACGTATCTCCATGTATTCCTTGAGGTATCTGCCCGCCTGACGCATGAGCCATACAGGGGTGTGTTCCACGGACTCGCCCTTGCAAGCCCTTAAAAAGGTCTCATTAGCCATAAAGGTCCTTCCTTTCACTGCGTTTTTATTTTTTATCTACAGGGACCGTGCACCTTGCCTCTGTAGGGCCGACTAACCTTAAAAGAGATATGATATGGTATTTACATAAGTTTTTCAAGTTTTTTCGTCTGCATACCCCCATCTTCTTGACAAATAGCGTGTATTTGTTGTAAAATATAATAATTTTCATCTCAATATTCCATTCTTAAGAGGATGTATCTATGCCGAGGAAAATCAAGGCCAGAACCAGCAAAACGACTCACGCAAAAAGTCTCACAAGCCTCATCGAGGCAGGAAAGGACAAGGGCTTTCTCACCTATGACGAGATAAACAAGGCCTTCCCTGACAATAACTTTTCCGTAGATGATATGGATGGTTTTCTTGATACCCTTGGCGACCTGGGTATTGATGTCGTGGACTCTGAGGAGCGACCCGCGCAGGTCAAGCGTGCGGCAGGAAAAGCCGTGGCCTCTTCCGCCGAGAGCGTCGAGGACCCCGTGCGTATCTATATGAGGGAGATGGGCGCCGTGCCTCTCCTGAAGCGCGAGGAAGAGATAGTATACGCAAAAAAGATAGAAGACGCCAGCGCCGAGCTGAGGGCGCTCACCCTCTCAAGCCCCTTTGCCGTGAGAAAGGTCTTGAAGACTATACAGAGGTTAAAGGCCGGCAGAGGTAGCCTTAAAGACCTGATGGAAGATGTGGAAGACCGCTCGCCTTTTGATGAGGCCCTGATAAAAGAAGTCGTCACCAGCCTTGAGAGGATTAAAAGAAGAAAGCCCGAGGGCGCCTACAGGCTCCTTCGAGAGACGGATCTCAGCAGTCCTTTTATTAGAAAGGTCATAAAAGATATCGTACGCTTTGACCGCCTCATAGAGCGCGAAGAGCATAAACGCGGCTCGAAAAAAGCCCGCCTTGCAACAGCGCGCGTAAAGAGGGCCTTCGAGCTTCTCGGCATTGAAAGAGAAGAGCTTCGGGAGCTGACACGCCTGATAAAAGTCCACGACTACCATATGTGGGCGGCAAAACAAAAGCTCATCGAGGCCAACCTCCGCCTCGTCGTAAGCATCGCCAAACGCTATATCAACCTCGGTCTTAAATTTTCCGACCTTATTCAGGAAGGCAATATCGGACTCATGAAGGCCGTTGACAAATTCGATTACAAAAAAGGCTACAAGTTCTCTACCTATGCCACGTGGTGGATACGTCAGGCCATAACGCGCTCCATAGCGGACCACGGCAGGACTATCCGCATACCCGTGCATATGATAGAGACGATAAACCGCCTCCTCCAGACCTCAAGACAGCTCCTTAAAGAACTTGGCAGAGAGGCATACCCAGAGGAGATGGCCGCGAGGATGGAGATACCCGTTGCAAAGGTCAGAAGGATTCTGCGCCTCATGAAGCAGACCCTATCCCTTGAGACGCCCATCGGCGACGACGAGGAAAGCTCCCTCGGAGACTTTATAGAGGACGAAAAATCCCTCTCTCCCGTAGAGGCCGCCGTGGATCAGGACCTCTCCGACCAGACAGACCTTGCCCTTAGCGGACTGACGCCGCGAGAGGAAAAGGTTCTCCGCATGAGGTTCGGCATAGGCGAGAGGCAGGACTACACACTTGAGGAAGTCGGCAAGGTCCTCGGCGTCACGCGTGAGCGCGTCCGCCAGATAGAGGCCAAGGCCATAAGAAGGCTCCGCCACCCAACCCGGGCCAAACTCCTTAAAAGCTTCGCCGAAGGCTAAGGGGGAGATAAAAAAAAGGGGGATGTACGGAGACGGGGAAGCATGAGGGGACTCAAAAATGAACTAATGCGGGGAAGCACGGGGGGGGGATTAAAGCTGAGCGGTCATGGGTCTATTGGAAGTTTTTGGCAGGCATTGTCCCTCAGTGCGGCAGACAAAATTTATGATAACAAAAAGGGCCTTTCGGGGCCCTTTTTTATTGCCGGAGTCTTTCTCACCTCTCGGTTTTTCTGTAGTATTTTTTAAAAAATCGCCAGGGTTTATGGCTTTTTATATCTTTTCACCCTTATCTTTCCCTTCTCATAGACAAGATAGGTCTTCTCTCCATGCCACCCCCCGGGGTTGGCGTATGTCCCGGTGCCGAGTTTATGCACCCCCGACTTATGAGAGTGGCCCATAACGACCATATCCGCTCCGTCGGCGATTTTGTCTTTTGCAAAATTCTTGAGACGATTATCAAGCTCAATGCCTTTTGTATTGGAAGACCTGCTCCTTCCCGAGAGCCTCATTGCAATAGTCCATACAATACGAGATGGCACGATTGCCGTAATAAATGCAAAAAACGGGGAGCGCAGGAAAGTCCGCCATCGCCGGTATCCCTCTGTCATATCCACGGTGTCGCCATGTGAGAGATAAAATTTATGATTATCCAGCGTAAGTACTGCCTCGCCTCCCACAAGGGTTGCCCCGATCTCTTCCGTAAAAAAAGAGCCCATTGAAAAATCGTGATTGCCCTCTACATAGATAATCTGCACGCCGCGCCCGGCAAGCCTCTTAAGGGCCCTCAGCACTACCCTGTAGCGCGTCTGCGCTACTCTATTGCGGCCTATCCAGAAGTCAAAGAGATCTCCGAGAATAACGAGGCAATCTACCCCTTCAAGGCCCTTGAGAAACTCTATGAGTTCCGCCTCATTGGTTTCTCCATCGCCCTTCAGGTGTGCATCGCCAAGAAATATTATCTTCATACTCAAGGGATATTAACTCAGACCAAGGGCCTCAAGGGCGGCCTCTTTCATTACCTCAACCGGTGCCTCTCTGCCTGTCCATAACTCAAAACTCATCGCACCCTGCCCGACGAGCATACCTAGCCCCCCGTGAGTGGCAAGGCCGAGACCACGGGCTTCGGTAATCAGCTCCGTCTCCATAGGCGTGTAGACCACATCTGAAACAACGGCTTTTTTATTTAGTAATCGCAGGGGCAGGTCGAGGCGTCCCTCTTTTTTCAAACCAAGGGAGGTGGCATTTACAAGGAGGTCTGTCTTTTCAAGATGGCTTTCCATCTCCTTATCATCAAGTGAGATGGCGGTAAATTCCACTTTGGGAGAGACTGCCGATAGCTCTTCCGCCAGAGCCTCTGCCCTGCTTGCCGTGCGGTTAGCTATTATAATACGCCTTGCCCCGCCTACGGCTAAGCCATATACCACGGCCCGTGCCGCGCCGCCCGCGCCAACTACAAGAGCAGTATGACCGTACACTGTAATAGGCGTCTCAGACTCAAGGCTATTAATAAACCCTGCCACATCGGTATTATAGCCCTTTAGGACTCCATTGTTATTAACTATGGTATTCACGGCGCCAAGCACGCGGGCCGGCTCGTCAATATCATCGAGAAACTCAATAACCCGCTCCTTATGAGGAATAGTGACATTAACTCCCCTTATGCCAAGGGCTCGTATGGCCTCTACGGCGGCGCCAAGGCCCTCCGGCCTCACCCTGAAAGCAAGGTATACCATGTCAATACCCAGGGCGCGTAGCGCCGCACCCTGCATGGGCGGTGATATGGAGTGTCCTACGGGGTCGCCGAAAATGGCAAGGGTTTTTGTATCTGCCGTTATCTTCATCACAGCTCCCCGTCAGCTAAAATCTTTTCCACGTTGTCTCTATCCTCTTTAATCTGCCTTACAAGGGCCTCGCTGTTTGCAAATGTCTTTTCGCCCCTTAGCCTCTTCAAAAATTCCACTGCAATATTATCTCCGTAGAGGTCTCCGCTAAAGTCCATAACATGGAGTTCTATCTTGCGGCTTTTGCCGCCGAAGGTGGGGCCGATGCCTATGTTTACCATGCCCTTGAAGCGGGTGCCGCCGATAGTGGCCATGGCGGCATAAACGCCGTCGCCGGGGACAAGCTCGTTTTGCGCCTTGATATTGGCCGTTGGGAAACCCAGTTCCCTGCCCACGGAGTCTCCGGAGACTACTTTTCCGCGTATAAAAAAGGGTCTACCGAGTAATGCGCCCGCCTCTTTTACCCTGCCCTTCAATACGCAGGCCCGTATCCTTGAACTGCTTACCATTGCAGCGCCCCTTTTGCATGGGGCCACGGCGCGGACAACAAAACCCAACTTCTCGCCAAGCTCCTTCAGGCGGATTATGCCCCCGCTTGCGCCCCTGCCGAAAGAAAAATTCTCTCCCACAAGAACCTCAACGGCTTTGAGACGGCCAGCAATTACCTTCTCGGCAAACTCCTCAGGTGCCGTGGCGGCAAGCTCCTCCGTGAAAGGGGCAAGCACGAGGTAGTCGATGCCCGCGGCCTCGATAAGGGCCTTCTTGTCCTCAAGGCCGAATATAAGGGCCGGACTCTTCTCCGGGGCCACTACCTTCATGGGATGGGGGTCGAAGGTATAGACAAGGCTCGGCGCGCCAAGGGCCTTCGCCCTCTTTATTACGCTTGCCAATATCTTCTGATGGCCGAGGTGTATACCGTCGAAGTTGCCAAGCGTTATTACCGGGGCAACCCTGCTTTCAAGAGATTTTTTTTTTGTTATTACTTTCATCCAAAACCAGCGCCCGAAGAGGACGATTACAGATTTCCAGAGCGTAATATCTCAACGATAAGCCATAGCCCAAGCCCCGAGGCCACAACAAAACCAAGTATCCCGAAAGCAGGGTACCCGAAAATATGAGGCTTTACACCAGAGCTTATTACAAGGGCCGAGGCAACGACGAGGGCCGCTATGATGAGCCCGAAGGTCAAGCGGTTCGAGGCCCTGTCCATCTCGCTCATGAAGTTATCAAGACCCCTGTGAAGAAATTCTATCCTCAGCCTTCCCTCGGCCATTTCCTCCATGATGGATTCAGCACGTATGGGAAAATTACGGATAAGTTCATTATAATCATTAAGCGTGGATAGCGTCTCTTCGGCGGCAATTCGCGGGTCAAGACGCTTTTTAAAGAGCTTTGCGGCATAAGGCTCGCTTACATCCAGAAGGTTCATGGACGGAGCAAGCGCCCTGATGAGCCCCTCAAGCTCTATTATGCATTTATCAAAGAGGATAAGCTCTCGCGGCAACCTTATATGGAATGAGGCGGCAAGGCGCACATGGTCCATGAGTAGCTCGCCGAAACGCACTCTCTCCGCAGGCCTGCCGAGATAATTGACGAGGGTATCGGCATATTCTCTCTTGAAACGCGCCCTGTCGATATTTTCCGGGAGCATCCCCATCTTCATATATACTTTTGTGAGGGTCTCGTAATCCTCTTTTGCCAGGCTTATGAGAATCTCCGCGAGGTTGCGGCGCATCGCCCTGTCAAGACGTCCAACCACGCCGAAATCAACAAGGGCTATCTTCTTTTCGTTTACAACGAAGATATTGCCGGGGTGAAGGTCTCCATGAAATAGGCCGAACTCGAATACAGACTTGAAAAAGGCGTCCATGAGGATACGCGCTATATCTTCACCCTTGATACTGCGCGCCTTGAATTTATCGATGCAGTCTATTTTTATACCGTGGATCCTGTCCATGGTGAGTACCCGGACAGCGCTCAGCTCAAAATATACCCCCGGCACCTGCACTTTGGAGTCGCTACTGAAATTTTCCCTGAACCTCTCCGTAAAGCTTGCCTCGAGGTTAAAATTCAGCTCTTTCCGTATGATAGCGGCTAATTCTTCCGTTATTCCCACGGGATCATAGGGTACGCTCTCGGGAACATGGCGCAGAAGAAGACCGGCAAAATACTTGAGGATAGAGATATCCGTGGCTATGGTCTTCTCTATGCCCGGTCTCTGAATCTTGATGACAACATCGCGGCCCGACAAGGTGACGGCATTATGCACCTGCGCTATGGAGGCCGCGGCAACAGGTGTTTTTTCTATGCTTTTAAATAGCTCGCGCCAGGGCCTTCCAAGCTCGCTCTCAAGTACGCGCATTGCCTCGCTGAATGAGACCGGAGGTATGCTGTCCTGAAGTTTCAGCAGTTCCTTAATATACTCATCGGGCAGGATGTCCGGCCTTGTAGAGAGAATCTGCCCGACCTTTACAAAGGTAGGACCAAGCTCCTCAAGGGCAAGCCTGAGGCGTATGGGCTCAGTAAGACTCTCTTTTTGACGGGCCTTGCGCCAGACTGCCAGCCTTGCGGGAATGGAGATAATGCGCGTCATGTGCACCCTCTCCATGAGGGGCAGAAAACCGTGCCTTAGAAAAACCCCCACTATAAAACGCAGTCTCTTTATGTTCCTGTAGGCAAAATGCGCCCTCAGGGTCTTCATCTCCGCCGTCTCCTGCCTCTCTTTTTCCCTTCCGTTACAAGGCTCAGGTCTATACGCCGCCTCCCAAGGTCCACACGCTCTATTCTTACCTTTACGCCGACGCCGACGCGGAAGGTTCTTTTCGTCCGCTCACCCCTTAGCAGATGCTTTTTTTCGTCATATATGTAGTAGTCGTCAAGGAGTGACGAGACATGGATAAGCCCCTCGACAAAATACTCCTCAAGCTCTATGAAACAGCCGAAGCTCGTCACGCCGGAGACGATGCCGGTGAACTCCTCGCCCACCTTGTCCTCCATGAACTGAACTTTCTTCAGATCAACTATCTCACGCTCGGCCTCCATGGCCTTGCGTTCCGTGGCAGAGGTGGCCCTTGCCGTCTCAGGCAGGGAGACGGCCATGCGCTCCTGCTCTTTTTCAGAGTATTCGCCCGCTATGAGTAACTTTAAGAGCCTGTGGACAACAAGGTCCGGGTAGCGTCTTATGGGGGAGGTAAAATGCGTGTAGTCCTTGAAGCCGAGGCCGAAGTGACCGGCGGGCCGCTCGCTGTACACGGCCTGCTTCATGGAACGAAGGAGCATATGGGTAATGAGTTTTTCCTCGGGCCGGCCCTTTACCGCCCCAAGCACTTTCTGAAAGTCGCGCGGCCCCGTGGCTTCTTTATTCATGGAGAGCCCGAACTCTGCGATAAACTCCCGGAAGGAATCGATGCTCTCGGCGTCCGGCACATCGTGGACGCGGTAGATAAAGGGCAGTTCGTCCCTTGTGAACTCCTCGGCAACGGCCTTGTTGGCGGCGAGCATGAACTCTTCTATTATCCTGTGTGCGATATTTCTCTCTGAGCGCACAATGTCCTCGACGCGCCCGTTTATGTCTATAATTATCTGCGGCTCAGGGAGATCAAAATCAATGGAGCCGTTTTTTATCCTCTCCACGGAGAGCTTCTCGGCAAGCTCTCTCATAAGCTCAAGCTCGTCTTTCAAGTCAACTGCGCTCGTACCCCCGCCCTCGAGGGTCTCCTTGACCTCCGTATATGTAAGACGCCTCTTGCTCCTGACGACGCTCCTGTAGAATTTTTTGCCCACCACATTGGCCTTGCCGTCATAATCGAGCTCAGCCGTCATGGTAAGGCGCACCTCGTCGGGTCTCAGACTGCAGATGCCGTTGGATAGGGACTCCGGGAGCATGGGTACACAGCGGTCGGGAAAATAAACGCTCGTGCCGCGGCGAAAGGCCTCGGCGTCAAGTACGCCGCCCTCGCGCACATAGTGACTCACATCGGCGATGGAGACAAAGAGGCGATAGCCGCCCCCCTTAAGCCTCTCGACGCCTACGGCGTCGTCAAAATCCTTTGCCGTCTCGCCGTCTATGGTGACAATAGTTTTATCACGGAGGTCTCTACGGCCCCTTATCTCGGCCTCCCCTACGGCGACTGCAACGGCCTTGGCCTCTTCCATGAGAGAGCGGCTGAATCGTGCGGAAAGGCCGTATTTCTTAAGAATCATCTCCGCCTCTACATCGGGGTCGTCAGGGTCGCCGAGCACATCGATAACTCGGCCTATGGCCGAGGAGCGCTTTGTGGGCCACGTAGTAATTTCCACATCCACCATTACACCGTCGGCGGCATCTTTGTCACAGCCCTCGGGTATTATTACCCGCTCTATTATCCTCTCCTCTGCGGGGATGAGTTCGCAGTGCATTTTTTCACGATGAATCGTACCCACAAGGGTCTTGTTGGCCCTCTGCAGGACCCTTATGATCCGGCCCTCACGCTTACCGCCTTCTTTTACGCCCTCGACGCGCGCCACAACCGTATCGCCGTGCATGGCCCCGGCAAAACGCCTTCGCCCGATAAAAACATCACCTTCCGCAGTCTTGTCATCACCTTTTTTTTCGGGTATTACAAAACCAAAACCATCGGCATGACACTGCAGGGTCCCTGTCACAAGGTTCATCTTCGCTGAAAGGCCGTATCTGCCGCCGCGCACCCTTACAAGGACGCCCTCAGTGACCATGCGCCTTATACGGGCCTTGAACTTACCCTTTTTTTCCGTTGGCACGCAGAAGACCTTTATAAGCTCCCTCATGGATACGGGCTTTGAGAGCTTCTGATTCATCTCCTCCATGAAACCCACTACAGCGCTATCAGAAATATCCTTACATTTGCTCAATTCAGTTCTCCTTAAAATCCAGTGCAACTATTGACGAGCATATCTCGTTCAGGCGTTTGGCTACGGCAACATGGGCCGGGTCTACCCTGTAGCTCTCAAGACCGTCCATATCATCAAAGCGCGCTATAATACCAACATCATAGGACCTTTTGGCGCGCGAGAGGTCCTCGCCGACGGTAATACCCCTTAGCGTTGGTATCCTGCCGTCGAGGCCTTGCAGGAGCCCCATGGCCTCGGCCTTATTTTCCTTGTCTTCGTCATTGAGTTTAAATAGCACTATGTGTGTAATCATGGCAGTTAAAACCTCCCTGTAATATGGCGTAGCGGGATAGCAAGGTGCGGGGAAGATGAAATCCCCTTGACTTACCATCGCGGCCATGAGAATATTTTTTATTGAACAACCGTATGCCCTTAAGCGGTTGCTTACAGCACTCTCCGTCGTGAGGCGGCCGCGGCAATAACAGCTCCCCGCGGACAGGGCCTCGGCAAAGAATATTGTTTTAAATATATACTGAAAGACCGCGTGGCTCAAGGTTTTTTATCTTTGCCATGCGGCGGCGAATTCCCTTTATAGCTACATGCCGAAGTGGCGGAATTGGTAGACGCGCTAG
>CAYYUX010000042.1:0-15053 GCA_964474975.1 uncultured Thermodesulfobacteriota bacterium | reverse complement strand
GGGGATAGTTCAGCGCCATGTAGAGCCCCTCTTCGCCGTCATGGGCCATATCCACAACATAACCCTCTTCCTCAAGTCCCATCTTGATTATGGCGGCAAGGTCTTTTTCGTCCTCGACTATTAGTACTCTCATTTTCTGAATCTCTCCTTAAAGGCCCTGAACTTATCTTCGGGAATAAATTTTATGCCGTTAATCATGGATGACAAGAGCCCGGTTTTTTCGTGTAACTCGTGAATAACCACGGCACCTACATGGGAGATAATGAAAAACACGATAAAATCAAAACCAAACTCGTGTAGCTCTCCTGCGCCCTCTTTGATGAGCTTGGCCGTATCGTGATTAAATCCTGAGAAGATACCCTGCCACGGCGCCATATGCTTTTCCAGCCCGGCCAGGGTAAGGCCCGTAAACATCTGCATGATGATTATAATAAATAGTGTCAGATAAAAAATAGCCCCGAGAGGGTCGTGTCCCATATACAGAAACTTCGCCGGCCCTCTCCTGAAACCGCGGGCATGCCACTTGAGCTTATGAACCACGTAGCCCATCTTTTCGCCCGTAAAAGGCCAGATATCTCTCCATCTCGCGTACTCGTTACCGGCAAAACCCCAGAGGACCCTTAACGCAACCATACATATAAGGACATAACCGACATATACATGATAATGCATGAGCTGATGCCTGAAGTGTTTGGCAACATGAAACTCCTCAAGTACTTCATTGGACATGGCAAGGCCCATGAGTGTAAAAATAAGCACAACGTTACACCAGTGCAGGACCCTTGTCTCCCAGTCCCAAACCTTTATAAGCACACGCTCTTCTTCGTTATTCAATATCATATCGTTATCCTACCTTTTCACACAATTTGCTTGTAAAATCAATATAAAAGCATGCGCCTTCCTTGCCCTCACCAATGTAATATGATATAGCAGGTAATATTAAAAGAGAATTAGAGGAAAAACTTTCATGAGATCAGCGCTAATTACAGGAGGGGCTCGAAGGCTCGGGAGGGCCATCTGCCTGAAACTTGCGGAAATGGGTTTTAATATTGCCCTCCATTATCACAGCGCCCTGCCCGAGGAGCTTCTTGAGGAGATACGCGCCCTCGGCGTCAGCTCTGAGCCCATAAGGTGTGACCTTACAGATACCGCCTCTGCATCAGGGCTTGTGCACCTTGCCTCAGAGGCGTTGCCGTCTCTTGAGCTTCTTGTCAACAGTGCCTCCATCTTCGAGAGGGCCTCTATAACAGATACTGCCGACGTCCTTCTCGACTACCACATGGAGCTTAATCTGCTGGCGCCATTCCGCCTCTCAAGGGACTTTGCGCGAGTCTGCAAAAGAGGGCAGATAATAAACATGATAGATGCCAACGCCCTTAAGAGCGGCTCTGCATACGCCGCCTACCAGATATCCAAAAAAGGGCTCTTCGGGCTTACAGAGGTCTCGGCGCGCGAGTTCGCCCCTCATATACGGGTAAACGCCATCGCCCCGGGTCTTATCCTTCCTCCCTTGGGAGAGGGTGATGAATACATGGAAAGGTCCGCGCAAAATAGGGTGCCCCTGAAGAGACGAGGCCATGCCGAAGACATAACAAGGGCCATTGAGTTTCTTATTCTAAACGAGTTTGTAACCGGGCAGATTTTATTTATAGACGGAGGAGAGCATCTTACATGATTATAAGGATTAAAGACCTACGGCTACGGGCCATCATCGGCTGTAATGACTGGGAAAGAACAAAGAAACAGGATATCACCGTAAACGTAACCATGGACTGCGATAACGATAAGGCCATGACCAGCGATGACATCAATGACTGCACGGATTACAGGGATATCACAAAAGAGATTATCGAGAAAGTGGAGGCAAGCGATTTTTTTCTTCTCGAAGGGCTCGCCGGCTTTATCCTCAATATGGTAATGGAACGTCCCGCCGTAAGAGAGGCCTATGTTGAGGTAGATAAGCCTCATGCTCTGAGTTTTTCACGCTCCGTATCCGTAGAGGTATCTGCCAGACGATGAAGAAGGCCGTCATCAGCGTTGGATCTAACATCTCGCCTCAACGGAATATCAAGGCCGCCGAAAGCCTGCTCCAAGAAGAGCAGACCCTGCTGAAATCCTCTGCTTTCACGCTCACCGCGCCCGTTCCCCCGGCCTCTGGCGCTAATTTTCTTAACGGGGCCTTTCTGATAGAGACGGACCTTGAGATAAAGTCCCTTGAGATTTACCTCAAGGACGTTGAGGATAGACTTGGAAGGGTAAGGTCAAAAGACAGATACGCGCCGCGGACCATGGACCTTGATATCATCGTTTATGATGGGCGCATAGTCGATGAGGACTACTTTTCCTACGCCTTTGTCAAGAACGCCGTAGACGAACTTCTTCCCGGACTTAATGACAGGTCAGGACAGAGGGAATAAGAGCGGCCTTTTTACAGCACACCCACGTCGAGATAAGATCGCGAAATTTTTTCTATGGCGATAACAAAAACGGCGGTGCGATAATCTTTAAGGCCGCGTTTTTTCTTCTCGTTCCTTATCTGCTCATAGGCACCCCGCATAGTGTCATCAAGGCCGGAGCGCACGAGGCTCAGCTCATCGGGGCCATGGGTTAGGTCGCTAAGGGCATCATCGGGAATAGCATCGCCGCCTATCTTCTTTATGGCCTCTATAATCTCGCGGCCCCTGCTCTCCTCAAACCTCTTTTCCATACGTCCAAAACGTATATGCGAGAGATTCCTCACCCACTCGAAGTATGATACGACGACGCCTCCGGCGTTAACGTAGGCGTCAGGCAGTATGGTAACGCCCCTCTTATTGAAGATTTCGTCGGCCTCAAATGTCGTAGGGCCGTTTGCCGCCTCCACGATAAGCTTCGCCTTTATCTTAGAGGCATTGTCCTTGTTCAAGACCCCCTCAAGGGCCGCGGGAAGGAGTATATCACAGTCCATCTCAAGGACAGAAGGGCCGTCCTCAACATAAACAGCCCCGGGGTAACCCTTCACGCCGCCTCTTTCCATCAAGTGCTTCTTCACCCCCTCAACAGAGAGGCCTTTCTCGTCTATAATAGCGCCGTCGCGCTCTACTATGGCTACAATCAGAGCGCCGTCTTCCTCTGAGATAAATTTTCCTGCGTGATATCCCACGTTGCCAAGGCCCTGCAGTACTACGCGCTTACCGCCGAGACCACCCGTAAGACCTGCGGCTGAGACGTCATCATCGTGGCGGAAAAACTCGCGCATGACATACTGCACGCCGCGCCCCGTAGCCTCAACCCTTCCGCGCACACCGCCGAGATGAACCGGTTTTCCCGTTACGCAGGCAACGTAGTTGATATCATCGGGGTGCAGGTGCTTATATGTATCAAGTATCCAGGCCATCTCTCTCTGACCCGTACCCATGTCCGGGGCAGGCACATTTGACGAGGGGCTTAAAAACCCCTTTGTGGCAAGCTCGCGGGCATAGCGCCGCGTAATCATCCTCATCTCGTCTCTCGTATACTTGGATGGGTCTATACAGACTCCGCCCTTGGAGCCGCCGAAGGGTACGTCCACGATGGCGCACTTATATGACATGAGCGCGGCGAGGGCCTTTATCTCATCCTGATTAACTGTTGTAGCGTAGCGGATGCCGCCCTTAGACGGCAGGCGGTGTATGCTGTGCAGGGCCCTCCAGCCGGTAAAGACCTCTATCTTACCCTTAATCTCTACGGGAAAACTCAGCTCAAGCACGGCGTTACAGCCCTTTATGGCAGAGGCTAACCCATGGGGAAGACCGAGCACGGCAATGGCCTTATCGGCCATACGATTCACATCATCACAAAAGCTCAAACCATTTTTACCCACAATAATATTCTCCTCTAAAATTACGACTTTTTTTATAAATCGGAAAAAAATAAAAAAGCTTTAATTTCCGTAAAGAAACCTGCTCACGGCCTTCCCATGAGCTTGAACCAGAGCTTTGATGTATCCCTGAAAATATCCGCCTCATCTGCCCCAACAACCCGCCATCCTCCGCGCTCTACCTCGGCCTCAAGCTGACCGGGTGCCCAACCCGCGTAACCTCCATAGACCCGCACCGCCGTTATCTCGCCTGAACCCTTCAAGAAAAAATCCTTAAAAAGCTCAATATCCCAACCCGCGTAAAGCTCCCCCGAGACATGAGTAGCCGATTGAAGAGGCACACCGGAAAGTGCCAGTATTGTCAGCCGACTCTGCTCCACCGGCCCTCCCCATGAGATGGACAAGGGGCTATCTTTAAGCCAGCCGATAGAAGGCAGGGCCTCTGATATACTTATCTTTGTCGGGTGGTTGACGACAATACCAAGGGCTCCATGGATATTATATTCAACGAGGTATATAACGGTCCTGGAAAAAAAAGGGTCTCTCATAACGCCTCGGGCCACAAGAAATATTCCCGGGGCAAGGGCCGGAGAATCATCTTTAGGAGGGATCTTTAAACTTTCCCGGGGAGAGATACTCGCATAGACGAGGCCCTCTGCCGCAAGGGCCGGGGAGCATGACGCTATAAATAAAAGCAATAGGGATATGGATAGGTAAAATAAAAAAGGGCTTGTTTTCTTAAGGCACCTTGGAGGCATGTTTTTGTGACTCCCATAAGTCTATGGCAGAAAAAACCGCATACTCCATGACTTGGAGCTGAACTCAGATCGCGATAATAGGAAATGAGACTTCAGACATGTAGGATTTTAACACAACCTCGTAGTTGTTTTCGAGAAAAAACACCAGTGCATAATCAGGCCACGAACGGCCCCACATCCTCAACCATGGCAAGCGTTACAATGGGGTCAAGACAGTGATAGGTATTTATCATTGTCAGTATCTCAGCCGTAAGCACCGTACCTTCTGTAAGAAGAAGTCTTCCCCTTGAGGTTACAAGTTTATCTACAAGCCTCATGCCCTCCTTCAGCTCCCATACATGTAGCTTCCGGTAGCTCTTCTGCCCATCATCTTCCTCTTTCATTGAGATGAACTCCGCAAGCACGAGGGGGTCGAGGACCGAGCCGCTCATGGCCTCAAGCTCCTCAAGCGCGAGGCTATGAGGACAATACTCATTATCCCTGTGCCTGGCAAGATCATAGGCCTTGCAGACGGCGAGTATACGCGCGCCTATGTGTATCTCCTCGCCCTTTAGCCCGTCAGGATATCCCATACCGTCATACCTCTCCATATGGCTTCGTATTACAATACCAGCCTGTTTCAGCGCCTCTACAGAGCTGAGCAGTCCCTGGCCAAGCAGTGGGTAGCCATGGAGCATCTTCCTCTCAATATCTTTAAGATGCCTCTCATCCCTGTCCAGTACTTCTCTTGAAATCCCTATAAGCCCTATGGTGTGAAGATAGGCCGAGGCCACCACAAGGTCAAGGTCATTACCCTTCAGCCCCATCTTTCCTGCAAGCCTCCTTACAAGACGGGCCACCCTCCTGCTGTGTCCGCCGAGAGATGAGTCGAAAAGCTCCATTATGTCGGCAAAGAGCCTGATGAAAGAAAAAAAGTCCTCTCGCTCTGCCGCCGTCTTTTCTTCAACTTCGAGTTCAAGCCTCTGAGTATACTCCGCAAGATCAACAATAGAAGACAACTCCCTGAACCTCTCCTCCTGTATCCCCATGGCTATATCAGAGGCCTCTGTAAAACGCCCCTCCCGCATAGCCGGGAGTATTGCCTCGTCTCTTGTCTTCTTAAAGGCCTCCCATAGCACTCTCACATCAACGATGGATGGCCTCAGCCTCTCACATACAGGGCTCTTATCAGAGAGCAGGAAGCCCAACTTATCGTCAATAGAGACGCTAAGGAGAGTTAAGGCTTTACGAGAATTGTCAAGCTCCTCTACATTGCGTCCAAGAATAGTTTTTAAGAGCAGGGCTCTTACATCCTTAAAATTCTTTCTTAATGGCTGAAGGTCAAGCACTTTCATTACGTACTCCGTCTCCGATAAAGATGAATTACAGACTAGGGATTTATGATATTGCAAATAGCGCAAGTAGCCCTATCCTTAATATCAATATCGCCAGAAAACAATTTTCCTTAACCATAATAGAGAGATGAACAGGGAGATGAGAGAAAGCCATAAGAGCTGAAATTAAAAAAGAGGGGCGCGCCCTGTACAGGCGCGCCCCTCTGTATATCAACATCTGAGATTCATATTTTCGTCTTAGGCTATGACACCGCAGACCATTAAGACAGGACGCCGCAAAAAGACGCAGTCACCTACCCTTAATATCCCCCGTGAGGGCTAACCCTTATACAGCAAAAGCGCCCACTGACAACTCCAGCGCAAGAGAGGCGCCAATTAGCAAGAATTGCCTTTTTTGTATCTCCCCGGGGAGAGCCCTTTAAACGGACCAACTCAGCAGTCGTAGTAGAGGAAGAACTCGTGAGGCGTTGGCCTAAGCCTTACGGCGTCAACTTCGTTTTTCCTCTTGTAGTCTATCCAGACGTCTATGACGTCCCGGGTAAAGACATCGCCTTTCAGCAGAAAATCATGGTCTGCCTCAAGGGCATCGAGGGCCTCGCCAAGAGAGCCCGCCGCCGAGGGAATAAGCTTAAGCTCATCGGGGCTGAGGCTGAATATGTCCTTGTCAAGAGGCTCTCCCGGGTCAATCTTGTTCTGTATACCGTCAAGGCCTGCCATGAGAAGGGCCGCGAAGGCCATGTACCCGTTGCAGGAGGGGTCAGGGAAACGCGCCTCTATCCTCTTTGCCTTAGGTGAAGAGGAATACATGGGTATCCTTACGGTGGCAGAACGGTTACGACCCGAATATGCCAGATTCACAGGGGCCTCATAGCCCGGAACAAGTCTCTTGTAGGAATTTGTAGAAGGGTTGCATAGGGCGTTAAGGGCCTTGGCATGTTTCAGTATACCGCCGATATAGTGCATGGCCAGCTCGCTCATGCCGCCGTAGCCGTCGCCCGCGAAGAGGGGTTTGCCGTCCTTCCAGATAGACTGATGGGTATGCATGCCAGTGCCGTTGTCGCCGAATACGGGTTTTGGCATGAAGGTAACGGTCTTGCCCCAGCGTTTTGCCACGTTCTTTATGACATATTTAAACCACATGAGCTGGTCGCCCATCTTCAGAAGAGGCGCAAACCTCATGTCTATCTCGGCCTGACCTGCCGTTGCCACCTCGTGATGCTGACACTCTATGGCTATGCCAACCTGCTCCATGACCAGACACATCTCTGTGCGAAGGTCCTGAAAGCTGTCCGTGGGAGGCACAGGGAAATACCCCTCCTTGTGCCTTGGCTTGTAGCCGAGGTTGGGGCACTCTTCCCTTCCCGTATTCCAGATACCCTCGGCGGAATCAAGGGCATAGAAGCTATTGTCGGGCCCCTCGCCGTACCGGATATCGTCAAATATAAAAAACTCCGGCTCAGGCCCTATGTATATAGTGTCACCGATGCCCGTTGTCTTGAGGTAGGCCTCGGCCTTGGCGGCGATATTTCTCGGGTCACGGCTGTAACTTTCCTTTGTAATGGGATCTATAATATTGCAGATGAGGCTCAGCGTGGGAACCTCGTTAAAGGGATCCATAATGGCCGTAGCCGGGTCTGGAATTACTAGCATATCAGAGGCATGTATGGGCTTCCATCCCCTTATGCTCGAACCGTCGAAACCCAGTCCGTCCTCAAACAAATCCTCTGAAAACTCGCTGACGGGAACGGTAAAATGCTGCCATGTCCCGAGAAAATCGGTAAATTTAACATCAACCATCTTAGCGCCTTTTTCCTTTGCAAAGGCCACTACCTCCGTAGGTGTCATTACTGCCTCCTTGTATTGATTGATTTTGTTTCCATTATAAAAAAATCTCAGCTGATGCAGGAAGGAGCCCCGCCTTAGAGCGCGTCAGGTCCTGTCTCTCCTGTCCTTATCCTCACTACCTCTTCCACTGGACTGACAAAGACCTTTCCGTCGCCTATGCGGCCCGTTCCAGCGGCCTTGGTAATGTATTCCACCACCGTGGCGACCATATCATCGCCCACAACGATTTCCATCTTTATCTTGGGAAGAAAATCCACAACATACTCCGTACCCCTGTAAAGCTCGGTATGACCCTTCTGGCGGCCAAAGCCCTTGACCTCAGAGACGGTCAGACCCTGGATGCCGATATCGTTAAGGGCCTCCTTTACCTCGTCAAGCTTGAAAGGTTTAATGATAGCCTCTATTTTTTTCATATAGGGAACCTCCTTGCCTATAAGTTCAATTTTAACGCAAGTACATAATTTACAACAGGCGGGCAGTTATTACAACTATTTTGCACTTTATTATGTATAACTTTTGCAATTTCCATGCCTTCCGCCAAGACCTTGATTTAAGAGGTTTTATGCACAAAAGCTACGGCATGATGCCTATAATCCCATCAACTTAACTGCAATATGCCTATTTCATGAGCATTTTCATACAATAGAGACAGGGTCCATCTCAACGGAAAGGACGATGCCCGAAGAGACGCGCCTTGTCCCATACCCCTTAACCAACTCTGCCACAAAGTCATGGAGCCTTGCGGGACTTGCCCCCTTGAGAAGCATATTAAACCTGTACTCTCCCCTTACCTTTGCAACAAGTGCCGGCACCGGGCCAAGGCAGGTAATCTCCGCCCCAAAATCAGGAGATATCCTCTCGGCCTCCTGCCTCAGGGCTGAGGCCGCCTTCAGAGCGCCCCGCTCATCCGCCCCTGTTATCCTCAATACGGAGAGCCTTGAAAAAGGCGGGTATGAAAGCTCTTTTCTCGCCCTTATCTCCTCTTCGTAAAAACCGGCGTAATCATGGATGGCGGCGCGCTTAATGGCATAATGAGCGGGGTTAAGGGTCTGAATGACCACCCTTCCCGAAACGTCACCCCGGCCCGAGCGGCCCGCGGCCTGAGTCACGAGCTGAAAGGTGCGCTCAGGGGAGCGAAAATCAGGTATATTAAGGGAAGTATCGCCTGAGATTATGCCCACAAGGGTAATGCCGGGGTAATGATGCCCCTTCGAGACCATCTGTGTACCCACGAGCACATCCGCATCCCCTCTCTCCATGGCAGTCATCATGGCCTTAATGGCCCCTTTTTTCCGCGCCGTATCGCTGTCCATGCGCAGGACACGCTTATCGGGAAATAAACCCTTAAGCTCCTCCTCAACCTTTTCCGTGCCCATGCCGGGGTCTCGCAGTTGAGTGCCTTTGCAGGCAGGACATAATGTGGGAACAGGTGTAAAGTAATCGCAGTAATGACAACGAAGGACCCTCGCGTTTTTATGAAAGGTAAGGGTCACAGAGCAATTCAGACAAGAAAAAGTATGACCGCAGTCCCTGCAGACAAGGCAACCGGAGTAGCCTCTTCTGTTTAAAAATATAAGGGCCTGATTGCCGGCGCTGAAAGTCTCTTCAAGAAGCCCCTTGAGCCTATCCGATATTACAGCCCCTCCGGAACCCCTCATGTCCACTATCTCCACTGTGGGAAGTGCCCTGCCCTCGACCCTCTTCTCAAGGCATAGCCTCGTAAGACGGCCCCTTGCGGAGTTATAAAATGACTCGATAGAGGGCGTCGCAGAGCCGAGTACAACGGGGATATTTTTAAACTTCCCAAGCATTAAGGCGGCGTCTCTTCCGTTGTACCGTACTCCATCCTCCTGCTTGTAAGAGGGGTCGTGCTCCTCATCCACTATGATTATGGATAACCCGGCCACGGGGGCAAAAAGGGCAGAGCGGGCGCCCACTACGATACGCGCCTCACCGCCGAGTATACGCCGCCACTGGGCGCACCTCTGCGCCATGGTAAGACCGCTGTGATATACGGCGACAAGGTCGCCGAACCTGTCTTTTAGATACTCTGCGGCCCATGAGGTAAGGGCTATCTCAGGCACGAGCAAAAGGGCGGAGCCGCCGGTGCGAATAACCTCCTCAAGGACCTCAAGGTATACAAGGGTCTTACCGCTACCTGTAACGCCATAGAGCAGAAACGGCGAAAAAACTCCCTTGCCGAGAGTAGAGACAATGGCTTTTATGGCGGCCTTCTGCTCTTTATTGGGTATGTGATTAGCAGGCCGCGGAATAACGCCGCCCATGGCGTTGGAGGAGGCATCCCGTGTGCGAGTGCTTACGAGCCCCCTCTCTTCCAGTTTTTTCACAACAGCCGCGGCGCCGGGAAAATCTTTTTTTAATGCCTTTAATGACGCCTCGCCGTTTTGCAGGAGGTATTCATAGAGCCGCTTCTGCGCTGGCTGTCTGCCGTCAGGCACACCATCGCTACATGCCACGGCAGAGATAAGCCGCTCTGTCCTGCCCTTATTGGCGCCTCTCAGCTGTAGCTCTTCGCGGATAACTCCCTCCGATACAAGGCACGCTAGCACACTGTAAATTGCCTTCCCCTTAAAACGCCTCAAGAGGGCCGTAAGCGAAACCTCACTACCGGAGTTTTCCATAAACTTGATAATATCGCAGGCAAGGCCTTTTTTTTTATTGGCCTCAATGCCTATTTTTGTAAGGGAAAAAACTCTCTTGCCCTTTATCTCCGAACCTGGCGGATGTATAAGGGCAAGAACCTGCCCGAGAGGGACAAGATAATAGGAAGACATGAACTTGTAAAACCTCAGTCCCGGCTCGTCAAATAGAGGAAGAGCGTCAAGGACATCGATAATATCCCTCACCTTCTTCAAATCAGTGGCCCCGGCAAGGGCAGTCACATAGCCCGTCAGGGCCCTCTTGCCAAATGGCACAAGCACACGTTTGCCGAGGGCTACGTCCCCGGCAAGAGCCGAAGGCACGGCATAGGTAAAAGACTTGTCAACTGAGAGGGAAAGAGAGACCTCGGCGTAAGACACTCCAAACAACCTCCCTTACTTTCTTTTGGAAAAAAGAAAGTAAGACAAAAAACCAACAGGAAATTAACCCCAATTAAACTGAACTTGACCATAGGCCCCGTTAAACGCTAAAAAAAGGGCGTGGCAAAACAAACACATATAAAAAAACATTTATGAGAATATCTTAACAGAAAAGAAGGGAAGGGTTAAGGCATTGTATGGGATTGAAGGCAAAAAAATAACGAGACTTCGAAGCGGCCGGAATGAAACTACTCCTCCACCCACTCGCCCCTATTCTCATAATCGCCGTGCGACTGGTCCTGATCCTCGAACCTTGTATATTGTCTGCGGAAGGTTAAGTGTATGGTATCCGTGGGGCCGTTACGCTGTTTTGCCACTATTATCTCGGCGTCGCCGCGTTTGCCGCAGGAGCAGTACTCCTTAGGACACTCGCAGGGCCGGTATACGGAATCTCTGTAGACGAACATAACGACATCGGCGTCCTGCTCGATGGCGCCCGACTCACGGAGATCCGAGAGCATGGGTTTATTTCCTTCTCTTCTCTCCGTCATACGGGATAGCTGTGAGAGCGCCACAACGGGGATATGGAGCTCCTTTGCCATGGCCTTCAGAGACCTTGAAATCTCCGATATCTCCTGCTCTCTGCTGGCGTTGCTCCTTCTGCCCCTCATTAGCTGAAGGTAATCCACAATAACCATCTGCAGACCGAACTCCGACTTCCATCGTCTTGCCTTGGCCCTCATCTCAAGGACGCTCTGCGCCGGGGTGTCGTCAATAAACACGGGTGCCTCGAATAGGACGCCCACGGCGTTTGTGAGCCTCGGCCAATCTTCTTCTTTAAGGTAGCCGCTCCGCAATTTGCTGAGATCCACTGCGGCCCTTGACGACAGCATACGCTGGACAAGCTGTTCTTTACTCATCTCAAGAGAAAAAACGGCCACAGGGGTCTTGTAATCAAGGGCCGCCTTCTCGGCAATATTAAGGGCAAAGGCCGTCTTTCCCATGCTGGGCCTTCCGGCTATTATTATTAGATCAGAGTCCTGAAAGCCTGATGTAAGTTTATCAAGGTCTTTAAAACCGGTGGCAACACCTGTGATAGCCGTCTTGTTAGCGTAGAGGCTCTCTATGTTCTGAAAGGTGTCCTTGATGATATCCTTCAAGGCGAAGAAGGATTTTCGCGCCCTGTCCTGAGTCACCTCGAACATCTTCTGCTCGGACTCGTCGATATATTCCTCGACGGATTCCATGGTCTCGTAGCCGCGGGAGGATATGGCGGCGCTGGCCGATATCATGCGGCGCAAGAGCGATTTTTCTTTAACTATCTTGGCGTAATAGGTGATGTTAGAGGCCGTGGGCGTAGCCTCTGCAAGGACACCGATGTAGGAGATGCCCCCAACGGGTCCAAGGATGGAGGTAGTCTTGAAGAGGTCGGCAACGGTGACTGCATCAACGGGAACGTTCTTCTCGAAGAGCCCCACCATGCCCTTGAATAGCTCGGCGTGAACCTTATGATAAAAATCACTTCCATCGTCGGCAAGTATATCGAGTATCCTCGCGATGGAATCCTTTTCGATAAGGATACTTCCAAGGACAGACTGCTCCGCCTCGATATTATGGGGCGGCGTCTTATAGGGCCGGTCTTTGCTTCTATTTACTGCCATGGCGGGTCATACCACTATCTGAACTGCGGAAAAAGAAAAACAATATATGAACTAAAAAGAAGATAACGGCCCCGGAGATGCAATAAGGGTATACAAAAAATATTGCCGCTGAAAGCCCCTGCCCCAACATCAGACTCGTTATATCCCACGGGGGCGCGCTATTATCCCTCAAGCAGGATTAACGTCCACGAATACGCGCCCCTGCGTAATGATACCCGTATAAAAATCCCCTATATATACAGCTACAACCCGCCTACTGCCCCGGCTGTCCCCTTCTCGCCGCAGGCCCTTAGCGGCCCTACTGCTTTACGACCTCAAGGGTAATACTGGCCTTTACTCCGCCGTGTAGTCTTATTTCCACATCATGGGTACCGAGCTTTTTAATGGGCTCGGGGATGAAGATATGTTTCTTGTCTATCTCGGCAAAGCCCTTGGCCTTAAGGCCTTTTTCTATGTCTGCAGAGGTTACTGAGCCGAAGATTTTTTCTTCTTCGTCAGCGGTTTTTCTCGCGAAGCTGAGGGCAAGGCCCTCTACTGATGAGGCGAGTTTCTCAGCCGCCGCCAGTTTCTGCTCTTCTTTTTTAAGATAAGCGTCTTTTTCAGCGTGAAACTGCTTGATATTGCCGGGAGTAGCCGCCACGGCAAGGCCTTTGGGTATAAGGTAATTCCTCGCATAGCCCGAGGCTACCTTCAGAGTATCTCCGAATCCGCCAAGGTTATCGACATCTTTTTTTAATATAACTTCCATATAACACCTCTCTCCTGAAAGAGTTTATTACTGAAAATTCAGTGAGCTGAAGGGTAGTATTGCGATTACTCTCGCCCGTTTTATGGCCAGACAAACTTTTCTCTGGTGTTTCGCGCAGGTTCCCGTAATCCTTCTGGGCATAATCTTGCCGCGCTCCGTTATATAGGACTTAAGGGCGCGCGCGTCTTTGTAGTCTATCTTCAGATCCTTTTCCTTGCAGAAAAGGCAGAATTTTTTCCTGTAAAAAAACTTTCTCTGCGGGCCTCTGCCGCGCGGGCCGCCAGTTGCCGGACGTCTTCCTCTGCTGTCTGCCATCAGTTAGAGCCCTCCTCTGTTTTCTCGTTTTTTTCCTCTGCTTCGGCGGTCTCGACATTCTCAGCGGTCTCCGCCTCTGCAGAAGTATCTCCTGCAGGCTCGGTTACGGCCTCTGCCGCAGGCTCTGCTACAGGCTCGGCCGCGGGCTCCGGCTCTACCGCAGGCTCGACATATTCTTCGTCAAGACGCACGGTCTGATAACGCACAACGTCCTCGTTGTACCTGAAGACATTCTCCATCTTCGTAACTGTCTCAGGCACGGCGTTAAAGTCGATAAGGGTGTAATAGCCCTCGTTTTTTTTCTGTATGGGGTAGGCGAATCTCTTCATGCCCCATTCATCAACCTTGTTGATATGTCCCTTGCCGCCCTCAAGGGCTGTTGTGGCGTTTTCCAGTATCTCCTTGATACCGGGGGCGCCAAGGTCGCTCTTGACTATCCATATAGTCTCGTAATGCCTCTCCATATTTTCTTTTCTCCTTTTGGTTCCCCGCTTTATCGCGGGTTTGTCCCTGCAAGAGGACAAGGATTTGTTCCCATTCACTCTTCAATAATTACTGCGATAGATAAGTAGAAAAATATACTACTATCCGCCCTATAAGGCAAGTCTTTTTTATATTAACGTGCCTCTTGGAAAGGCCTTACGGGAAGGCCTTGTTTTGCAAGGTACTTTTTGGTTTCCTTTATGGTAAAGGTTCCAAAATGAAATATAGAGGCCGCAAGCGCCGCGTCGGCGCCGCCTTTTGAGAGGGCCTCGTAAATATGCTCAAGGGTTCCCGCCCCGCCAGAGGCTATGACGGGTATGGAGACGGCCTCTGCCACGGCCGAGGTCAGGGGAAGGTCATAGCCGTCCTTTGTGCCGTCGCAATCCATGCTCGTAAGGAGTATTTCACCTGCGCCGAGGCGCGCGGCCTCGACGGCCCATGCCACGGCGTCAAGGCCGCGAGGTTTACGTCCCCCGTGAGTATATACCTCCCAGCCGGGAGAGCCGTCTGTGCGGCGTTTGGCGTCTATGGCCACCACTATGCACTGGCTCCCGAAACGCTCGGCGCCCTCGGAGACAAGCTCGGGGTGCTCGACGGCGCTTGTATTTATGGAGACCTTGTCCGTGCCCGCGTGAAGGAGTTCGCGGATGTCGCTAATGGCGCTTATGCCGCCGCCCACGGTAAGGGGCATGAAGACCTCGGCGGCGGTGCGCTCCACAACGTCTATGATGGTCTTTCTGCCCTCGTGAGAGGCCCTGATGTCGAGAAAGACAAGCTCATCGGCGCCCTGCTTTTCATAAGCGCGCGCCGCCTCAACAGGGTCGCCCGCATCGATGAGGTCAACGAAACTAACGCCCTTTACGACACGTCCGTCCTTAACGTCAAGGCAGGGGATTATTCTTTTTGTGAGCATTTTTTGTTATTTTCCGATCTTTCTTATTTGTTGGGTTTCGCTGTGCTCTACCCAACCTACAAAGTCTTGTAGATACCGTCTTGGCTGTCAAGCACAAAGAGGTATATTCCAGTTAGG
>CAYYUX010000041.1:0-15386 GCA_964474975.1 uncultured Thermodesulfobacteriota bacterium | reverse complement strand
TTCTGGGAAAACTGAATATTGCTCCCGCCTGTATCAACGCCTATCTCCCTGATGATGGCGAGGGCGGCGTCGCGCATTAACTGATATTCCTTATCCGTAAGGGTCTGCGCCGGGGCAACGGTAATGGAATCTCCTGTATGAACGCCCATGGGGTCGAGGTTTTCTATGGAGCAGATGATGACCACGTTGTCGGCGGTGTCGCGCATGACCTCAAGCTCGAACTCCTTCCAGCCGATTACGGATTCTTCGATAAGGACTTCTCCCACGGGGCTCGCGTCAAGCCCGTAGGCCATCATGGAAAGAAATTCTTCTTTATTATAGGCGATACCGCCGCCTGTGCCGCCAAGGGTAAAAGATGGCCGCAGGATAAGGGGAAAACTCATATCCGTCAAGGCGGCAGAGGCGTCTTCTATATTTGATACATTGAGGCTTATAGGCACATCAAGGCCTATCTTGAGCATGGCGGCCTTGAAGAGTTCCCTGTCCTCGGCCTTCTTAATGGCAGGGAGCTTTGCCCCTATCATCTCGACGCCGTATTTTTCAAGCGTGCCGGCCTCGGCCAGCTCCACGGCAACATTAAGGGCCGTCTGACCGCCCATTGTGGGTAGTATGGCAGAGGGACGCTCGCGCTCGATTATCTTCTCAACAATAGAAGCCCTGATGGGTTCTATATATATACGAGAGGCTGTCTCAGGGTCAGTCATTATGGTTGCGGGGTTGGAATTAACGAGGACTACCTCGTAACCGGCCTCCCTCAAGGCCTTGCAGGCCTGAGTGCCGGAGTAATCAAACTCACAGCCCTGACCGATGACAATAGGGCCAGAACCTATGATAAGTATCTTCTTGATGTCAGCGCGTCTCGGCAAAATCAAACCTCCCTTACTTTCTTTTAGAAAAAAGAAAGTAAGACAAAGAAAACCAATATGGGATAGAGTTTAGAACTTTCAAAGAGACGACGCGCGCCCCTCGTAACAAATTTTAAAAAAAGTAAGGCAAAAAAAACCAATATGGGATAGATTTTATTTCCATTAAGCTACGCCTGCGCCCAACTTTATTTCTTCAAAAAAAATAAAACTAACCAGCATGAAATGAGTTTATTTTCGTTATGAGCAGTAAATGCTTATAAAACATTCTTATCCATGGCATCAATAAATCTCTTGAACAGGTACCTCGAGTCATGAGGGCCGGGGCTTGCCTCTGGGTGATACTGAACGGAAAAAACAGGCCGTCCTGAAAGCCTTATCCCCTCGACGGTCTTGTCATTAAGGTTTATATGAGTAAGCTCGGCCACATTGTTCAGGGACCCGAGGTTAACGGCAAAACCGTGATTCTGCGAGGTTATTTCTACCTTGCCCGTAGAGAGGTCTTTGACGGGCTGATTCACTCCCCTGTGGCCGAACTTCAGTTTAAAGGTCTTTGCGCCAAGCGCGAGAGCTAATATCTGATGGCCGAGACATATGCCGAAGATAGGGATATTACTCTCCACAAGCTCTCTTACCGCTTTAATGGCGTAACCAACGGCAGAAGGGTCGCCGGGGCCGTTTGATAGAAAAATACCATCAGGTTTCATGGCAAGAACCTCTTCCGCTCTCGTGGCGGCGGGAACAACGGTTATCTCACAGCCGGCATCATAAAGGAGACGCAGAATATTTCTCTTTATGCCGTAGTCATAGGCTACCACTTTATATGATGAGTTAGCCCGTTGAATAATACCGGCGTTTAAAGGATCGGAAATAGACCAGAGCCCTTCATGCCAGGAGTAGGACTCTTTTGTGGAGACAATACTCGCAAGGTCCCTGCCCTCTAATCCCTTCGCCCTTCGAGCAAGCTCCACAAGGGCCTCTGCCGATTCATCCGTGGAGATAAGACTCATCATGGCACCGCTATCTCTGATAATACGCGTAAGGGCGCGCGTATCAATACCGTAGATACCGACGATACCGTGACGCTTCATATATGTGCCGAGGGCCTCTTCACTCCGCCAACTGCTCGGGGCCTTATTGGGCTCGCGAACGATAAAACCCTCAACCCAGGGTTTGTATGACTCGATATCAATGTCGTTAATACCGTAATTACCCTGATGAGGGTAAGTCATGGCCACGATATGACCGCAGTATGAGGGGTCTGTAAGGACCTCCTGATAACCGGCCATGGAGGTATTGAAACATACCTCACCCGTGGCAGTACCCCTTGCGCCGAAGGAAAAACCCTCAAAAACTGTCCCGTCCGAAAGGGCCAAAATAGCCTTGTCCAAAAAAATACCTCTAAGTTTAAGTATTATAAAACATAATGTTATAAGATAACATTATTATATTACATTAAGGTAATTAATTAAGTTAATTCTATCGATTATATACAAGCCGGCCATCGACAAAAGTCTTTACCACACGTCCCGTTATTTCTGTGCCGAGAAAGGGGCTGTTTTTAGAGCGCGACCTTAAAGTGTCGCGCGATACGGCCCACCTCTCATCAAGATTTATCAGGGTCATGTCCGCAGGCCCACCGGCAATGAGCCGACCTGCCTCAAGGCCCATCACATCCGCAGGTTTATACGTAAGAAAAGAAAGTATCTCGTTAAGGGTAAAGACCCCTTTGCAAACAAGGCCATATAGGGCGCTAAAGGCCGTCTCAAGTCCGATGACGCCGTTTGCCGCCTTATTCCACTCAATATCTTTTTCAATGGACGAGTGCGGCGCGTGGTCCGTTGCCACGCAGTCAATGGTTCCGTCCCTTAGTCCCTCTCTTAAGGCCGATACATCCTCTGCGGAGCGAAGCGGCGGACTCATCTTGAAGTTGGTATCATAACCCATGAGGGCCTCATCGGTAAAAACAAGGTGGTGAGGCGTAACCTCCGCCGTTACATTAATCCCCTTTTCACGGGCGTTTCTTATGAGTTCAACTGCTCCTGCCGTGCTTACATGGGCCACGTGAAGCCTGCCGCCCGCAAGCTCGGCAAGGGCGATATCACGGGCGACTATAACAACCTCAGATGCGGCCGGTATGCCCGTAAGACCAAGCCTTGTAGAGGTAAGACCTTCGTTCATGGAGCCGCGACCTGTAAGAGAGGGGTCTTCCGCGTGAGAGATAACAGGCAGGCCAAGGGGCCCGGCATACTCAAGGGCGCGTCTCATGAGAAGCGGATCCGTGATAGTGATACCGTCATCGGAAAAAGCCGCGCACCCGGCGTCTTTAAGCTCCGCCATCTCCGTAAGCCTGCTCCCTTTCAGGCCCATGCTAACGGCGCCTACGGGCAGGACCTTTGCAAGGGCCGCCTCTGATGCCTTTCTCCGAATATATCTTGTAACGGACTGATTGTCATTTACAGGCTCTGTATTGGCCATACACAAGACCGTTGTGTACCCGCCCGCGACAGCGGCAAGGGCGCCTGTAGCAATAGTCTCCTTATACTCGAAACCCGGTTCACGGAAGTGAGAATGTATGTCAACAAGACCTGGAACAATAAGAAACCCCGATGCGTCTATTACCTCAAGAGCGCCATCACCGGTAGGCAATGCATTATCAGAGTCGGCCTTTACGATAGCCTCAATACGGCCCGCTTTGATATATACACTAAACTCACCGTCAAGACCGCTCGCAGGGTCAATGAGACGGCCGCCTTTTATAAGAATTGTTTTCATATTTTATCTTTTATTCCGTGGGAGTATCGAGCATTGTCAATGGCTCTGTCTTAATTGCCATTGGTTTTCCTTGCCTTGCTGTTTTCCAAAAAAAGTGAGATTTTTCCTACACTAAACTGCTTTCTTCGTTTATTAAATTATTCGTCCTCTCTAACAGGGCCGAGGAGGAGATAGAAGATAGCCATTCTCACGGCAACGCCGTTGGTAACCTGATTCAATATCAGGGATTTCGACCCGTCGGCGACTTCCGGTGTTATCTCAACACCTCGGTTTATGGGACCGGGGTGCATTACGATTGCCTCTTTATCGGCAAGTTGTAATTTTTCCTTATCAAGCCCCCATACCCTGGAATACTCCCGGGCAGAAGGTATGGCAGAGCCCGTCTGCCTCTCGAACTGGATACGCAGCATCATTACCACATCAGCGTCTTTTATGGCAGAAAGAGGGTCTGTCACAGCAGTGCATCCCAGTTTCTCTATGCCGGGAGGGAGCATGGTGCGCGGGCCTGCCACGGTAACGCTTGCGCCGAGCTTTGTAAAGCCGTAGATATTCGAGCGTGCTACGCGGGAATGGCTGATGTCTCCGATGATGGCCACCTTCAGCCCTGCAATGGAACCCTTGTTTTCTCTAACGGTAAAGAGGTCAAGGAGGGCCTGACTCGGGTGTTCATGAGCTCCGTCTCCGGCATTCACCACTGAGCAGGAGAGGTGCCTCGCGAGCATCAGCGGCGTCCCGGCACATCCGTGACGCATGACGATGCAGTCGGGACGCATGGCTTCGAGGTTTCTTGCCGTGT
Organism: uncultured Thermodesulfobacteriota bacterium; assembly: GCA_964474975.1. GTDB lineage: Bacteria > Desulfobacterota > GWC2-55-46 > GWC2-55-46 > JADFVP01 > JAJRZX01. The sequence goes on along the minus strand of CAYYUX010000041.1, from coordinate 10,952 downwards.
CGCTCAAGGTCTCGCCCTTTGTAACAGAGCTTGAGGCGACGGAAATATTTATGGCATCACTGCTCATCCTCTTGGCGGCTATCTCAAAGGAGGTTCGAGTGCGTGTAGAAGGCTCATAAAAGAGGTTGATAATCGTCCTTCCCCGCAGAGTCGGCACCTTTTTTATATCCTTCTCCGAGACCTCCTTGAAGGAAGACGCCGTGTCAAGGATAAGGTTTATCTCCTCGGCGCTGAGGTCTTTTATGGAGAGCAGATCTTTTCTGTCAAGTCTCATATAAGCAGTGTCCCGGCAAAGCGATTATTAACCCTCTGCCTCTGTAATATATACACCATCGCGGCCGTCTATCTCCTTGATGAAGACCTTTACTCCGCCTGACCTCGGGGTGGGGATGTTTTTGCCGACATAATCGGCCTTTATGGGCAGTTCTCTGTGGCCTCTGTCAACAAGAACGGCCAGGCGTATGCAGAGGGGTCGTCCAAAATCCATAAGTGCGTTCATGGCGGCGCGTATAGTCCTGCCCGTAAAAAGGACGTCATCGACGATTATTACGACCTTATCGTCAATGGATACAGGTATATCCGTCTTTTTTAACGAGGGCTGGTCCTCTTTTATACCGATATCATCGCGATACAAGGTGGCGTCAACCGTTCCATGGGTTACCCTTACACCTTTTATCTCTTCTATTCTATCTCTCAGACGCAGGGCGAGAGGACCGCCTCTTGTTGGAATACCGAGGAGGACGAGGCTATGGAGCTCATCATTGGACTCCACTATCTCATGGGCAAGCCTGGAGATGGCACGGTCCATCTGCACATCGTCCATTACCATTCCTGTACTCATAATAAAAAACCCTTTTAAAAAAGAGGCATAAAAAAACCTCGACGTCTGTGAGACGCAGAGGCACCATAATATTTTTTAAAGTAACTCTTCAATATACTTCCCTTTTTAATCTCTCGGGATTAAATTTAAAGGGTGCTTTTATCTTAGCCTGAAGCCACCAAGGGCCGAAGCATCAAAGGTGCATGACATAGAGGCCTTTCAGACATATAAACTTAACCTCCCTCAGCGCTTTTTCACATCCCCATACTCGCGCCCAATCCGCCCAACCGCCCTGATTCGCCCAACCGCCCCAATCCGCCCAACCGCCCCAATCCGCCCAACTGCCCCAATCCGCCCAACTGCCCCAATCCGCCCAACTGCCCCAATCCGCCCAACTGCCCCTTGTGGCCCCTTTATCGAATAATTGCGTTTCGTTCTTTCATTGGACCGGTTTCGTTAATCTTGAAGACAAAGTCTTTTTTGTACCTGCCCAAAAAGGTAATTGTCTCCGTATAGCTCAGCTTTATGGTGATATTCTTAAAATTCTGGCTTATTTGAACATCATCAGCCGTAACTGGTATGCTCCAGAGTGCGGCTTTTTCTGCTATACGGCGACGTAGACTCGCATCTGTATACATATACGAGAGCTTAATCTCTTCCTCTACATCCGTTTTAAGCATATAGTAGGAAAAGTACGGATATACGAGTTTATACCCTGTATAGAGCGCAGAGGATAATACAAGTATCCAGACAAGAGCCTTAAAGGAGATTCGACCATCGTCTTTTTTTAAGCTTGTCTGCACGCTTAGGCTCATATTATATACATCTTTGATGGAGTTGAGTCAATACAATTTTATCCCGCCTATCTGCCTACAGATATGTAACGGAAGCCGTTGGCCGCCATGCCATCGGGGTTATAGATATTTCTCATATCAATAACCAGAGGAGTTTTAAGCGTCTCCTTCAACCTCTGGAGATCGAGTTTTCTGAACTGGTTCCACTCTGTCATTATTACGAGGGCATCACATCCCTCGGCAACATCGTAGGCGTCTTTGCAGTATGTAACGCCTTGGTCAAGGATCTTACGGGCGAGTTCCATGCCGGCGGGGTCATAAGTACGCACATTGGCGCCTTCTTCGCTGAGCCTTTTAATGGCATAGACGGCAGGCGAGTCCCTAATGTCGTCTGTGTTGGGTTTGAAGGTAATGCCAAGCACTCCGATAGTCTTGTCCTTTAGGTCTCCCACAGTGGACTTTATCTTGGTCAGTGTGAGTTCCTGCTGTCTTTTATTGACCTCGACAACTGCCTCCACAATGGCGCATGTATATCCATGGTCCCTGGCGATACTCGTAATGGCCAGTGTATCCTTGGGAAAACAAGAGCCGCCGTAACCGGGGCCGGGGTGCAGGAACTTTGGTCCAATCCTCTTATCAAGGCCCATGCCCTTTGCCACCATGTTGATATCGGCGCCGCACCTTTCGGAGATATTGGCCATCTCATTGATAAAGGATATCTTGGTGGCGAGAAAGGCGTTAGACGCGTATTTTATCAATTCAGCTGTCTCGACATTTGTAATGACAACAGGCGTCTCAAGGATATAAAGGGGCGAGTAGAGGTCTTTCATAATGGCTACGGCCTGCTGATGGCGCGCGCCGATGACGACTCTATTGGGCCTCATGAAGTCCTCAACAGCAGAGCCTTCACGGAGGAACTCCGGATTTGATACAATATCAAAGCTGTGGTCTCCCTTCTGCCGTTTTTCAATAATATCCTCAATAACGGTACCCGTGCCCACGGGTACTGTGCTTTTTGTGACTATAACCTTATATCCGTTAAGATTATCGGCGATATTGCGCGCAACTTCTTCGATATACTGAAGGTCAGCGGAGCCGTCATCTCTTGGCGGCGTACCCACAGCTATGAAAACAACAAGAGAATTCTTAACGGCTTCATTAAGGTCTGTTGTAAAAACAAGCCTCCCGGCGGCTACATTTTTGTCGACAATCTCCTGCAGGCCGGGTTCGTATATAGGAAGTTTACCTGCTTTAAGGGTCTCAATCTTTTTTGCATCATTGTCAACGCAGGTTACATGCACACCGAAATCAGCAAAGCACGTTCCTGTCACAAGTCCCACATATCCGGTGCCTATTACACAAATATTCACTCTTAAATATCCTCCGTAATCTTAATTTTTTCTCAAATAGAAATATATTGAAGCTGTTGAGAGTGTGAGTGGAAATTATAAGTTAATATGCGTTATGATTAACAAAACCTTTCCATATGGTCAGCCATACTATCTTCAGGTCAAAGAGCAATGACCAGTGTTCTATGTAATATATATCATAATCAATTCTTTTTCCAATGTCTGTATCTCCTCTCCAGCCGTTCACCTGCGCCCAACCCGTCATGCCGGACTTGACCTTATGGCGGAGCATGTATCGGGGAATGCTTTTACGAAATTTGTGGATAAAAACGGGACGCTCCGGCCTTGGTCCCACAAGGCTCATATCTCCCTTCAGGACATTAAAAAGCTGTGGAAGTTCATCAAGGCTGGTCTTTCTTAAAAAGCGTCCTATGGGCGTACGCCTATCATCATCGGGGCTTGTCCAAACAGGTCCGCTCCTTTTTTCGGCCTCAACAGACATGGAGCGGAATTTTAACATGGAAAAAGTGGCCCCGTCCAGCCCCATTCTCTCCTGGCGGTAAAAGACCGGCCCCTTTGAGGTAAACTTTATCATAAGCGCGAGCAACAAGAGCAGGGGCGAGGTCAATATAATCAAGGAAAAAGAAACACCTGTGTCAAACCCCCGTTTAAGCACCATGTTCCAGCCGAAAAGAGGTGTATTCCTGAGATTTACTATTGGCAGGCCGTCAAACTCCTCAATCCCCCCGCTAAGCGTTACGAACTCGTATATATCGGGAATTACCATTATATCCACTGTTTCGTCGCCTATATATTTCAGGGTATCAACGACTTTATCATGCTCGTCCCATGATAGGGCGATAAAGACCTTATCTATCCTCATACCCTTTATAAGGGTCTTAATATCCTTGTAAAAACCGGCTACGGGGATTCCTCCCAACGCCTTCGGCCTGTCTTTGTCATCAGTACAGACCATGCCTTTTACGTTGATGCCTATCTCAGGATGCTTTTTGAACCTCTCGAGAAGCTCTTTGGCCGATGCGCCGCATCCGACGATAAGGGCGTGCCTTAGATTATACCCCCTTTTTCTGAGATATTTGAAGATGCCCCTTATGACAGTCCTCTCAAGGGATAGGGCAATGATATTCATGGCCGTAAAGAGTATTACCACAAGGCGTGAGACATCGTATTGCCTCAAAAAAAAAGCCATGGCAATAAGAAAAACAGCCGTAGTGACGCAGGCTTTTGTGATGGTAAAGACCTCGGCCATGCGCGTCCCCATCCTCTTGGGCGTATACATGCCGAAGCCGCGGAAGACAAGGGCGCATATTACTATAATGGGTAGCAGCATGATAAGGTACCAGCGTACCGGCGGCATACCCTTGTCAACAGAAAATATACCTGAGTTGAAACGGATATAATAGGAGAGAACCCAGGAGAATAATATGATAAGAATATCTGTTAAAAAGAGGATATTTTCAAAAATTTGCGCGTGTTTTTTGAGCATTTTTTCCTTGACTGCAAAAAATTCTTATATTCTTCTGCAATAGATTTTCTAATATTCTTCAAAAATAATTCACGTGAAAACCGCTCCGCCTGTTTCCTCGCCTCATCGGGTTTAAATTTATCATAAAAAAGCTCAAAGTCTTTCAAGGCCTTTACAAGGGCAGGTGCGGTCTGATCATAAAAAAACATCCCCGTTGGGGCCGGGTTTTCAATGGAGCTGTCTCTGTCTTTGTAAAGAGGCACAACGGTCTCAAGGACCCCTCCCCGGGCAAAGGCTATTACCGGTCTGCCTGAGGCCATGGCCTCAAGAGGCGTAATACCGAAGTCTTCTTCTCCCGGAAATACAAGGGCCTTGCAGTCTCTGTAAAGCCGTGCGACCTCTATGTCACTGAGATGACCGAGGAACTCTATATTGGGGGCTGACATGGCCTTAAGCCTCTTTTCGTCCTGTCCGGATCCGACTATCTTTAGAGGCAGGGCAAGCTTTTTAAAGGCGCTGATGGCGATATCAACCCGCTTATACGGCGCAAAAGCAGATACGATAAGATAGTAATCCCTTGAACCTGATTCAGCAAGAGAAAACCTCCCGCAGTCCACGGGCGGATAAATTACGGAGGCGTCTCTGCCGTAGTATCTCTTTACCCTTCTTGCCACGTAATCGGAGATACCAAGAAAACTATCAACGCGGGAGGCCGAGGAAGTATCCCAAATCCTCAGATAATGGGCAATGATAGAGAATATCCACGATATGAGGGGAGAATATCTCCTGTGGCCGAAGTAGTCGCTGAACCTGTCCCATATATATCTCATGGGCGTAAAGATATATGAGATGTGCATGGTATCCGCAGGCGTTATCACCCCTTTTGCAACGCAGTGGCTGAGAGAGATGACAAGGTCATAGCCTGTAAAATCAAACCTTTCCACGGCCATGGGAAACAATGGCAGATACATACGGTAGTGTTTCTTCGAAAGAGGAAGGCTCTGGATAAAAGAGGTGTGTATGGTTCTATCTTCTATGGGGGCTCCGAGAGCGCCGGGTACATGGATGAGCGTGAAGAGGTCGGCCCCGGGGTAGATTTCGCAGAAGGCCTCAAGGACCCTCTCGCCGCCGCGCATCCCAGTGAGCCAATCATGTACGAGCGCTACCTTCAACTAAATAAACCTCTAATGGATTTAAGAGAGAGACTCCGGCATCACTCAAGAAGCAAAAGACCTCAATTCTCGATATTCGACTAAAGCCAATAAGGCCCTGGCTAAAAGGCCTTATATACATCTTATAATTTTTTTGTCAAGGGGCCAACTTTTTTATTATATTTCAGCATTAGCCCCCCCCTTAGCAAGCTATATTTTGACGTAAAGAGTCGTAGAGCCTTAAAAAAATCTTCGGCTTGCCGCCAATCTCCGTCTTTAGAATATTATATACTCAAAAGTACGCCGGGATTCTTTGAAAAGGATCTCCCGATGAAGTGAGAGATATGAATTTATTTTCTGGAGAGTACAATTAAAGGCCGGCGGCGGCGTAAGAGGACACCCTGCCGCCCCTGCAGGCAAAGATATAAGGAATGGATATATAAGGGCCGCTATTAGGGGATGGTATTTCAGAGATAGTTTTTTTAGGGATGTAATGGCGGCAATCACACAATTACCACTTCGGCGCCTTAAGGCTTTTGGCAGGCAGGGACAAGGGCGGCCCTCATACAAATCCTTACCCTCATCCCGCCTCTAACCCCCAGCACTCTCAATAATTGCCTTATCATTCGTACCCATGGGGGCCGTTATTCAATATAAGCGTCTTTTTAATGGGTTGAGTAGCTCTGCGGCTCGTGGTCCATTTTTTTAAACTCTATCATGACCTCGTCCTCTATCATCTGTCTCGTGTTTTTATCAAGGGGATGGGCAAGGTCCCTGTAGGTTCCGTCTTTCATTTTTTTTGCCGGCATGGCCACAAAGTAGCCGTTTGTTCCTTTGATAACCTTCATATCCCGCACGATAAAACAATCATCCAATTTGATTGTGACATAGGCCTTTAACTTTTCATCGCCGTCTACGGGAAGTACCTTAATCTCTGTAATACGCATTTTTCCTCTCCTCTTTTGATAGTTTTAGTAATTTTATATGCCCTTTTTAGACCAATATGTCCTACTGCTTAACTCCTCCATGCTTTTATGATGGAGATAAAAAAGGCATGTCAAAAAAAAAAGTTATTTTTCTGACATGCCTAAATATAAAGCCGCATCGGCTATGGCTGATGAAGCTTTTGATATCGACTCCTTGTCCGCGCCACATTCAATCATCTTTTTAAAAAACGCAATATCAAGTTGCATGTTAATTAAACCTCATCTAAATGAGTGTTCCTGCTGTATCGTGAAGTTATATTTGATACTCTCTATTGTCTATAATCTTTGTCATAAGCCTTTGCCGCCCCTATGCCCCATGCCGATATTTATGCCTTGCGCGCCCACACCCCGATCAGCCCCGCCCGAAAACTGCCTCCCCCAAAAAAACTCTCCACCCCACCCCATTCACTAAACTCCAGTCCCCGGACTTATCTGAATCTCTTTCATGCCCCTTCGCCTCATGACGCTCTTGCTGTTGTATAATGCAATGACCATGCCAAAAATGAATTCATCGAAGGACACCGGTCCATGTATGCTTTGTTCATTCAAGGGCAGAGGGAGCGGCTCTCTTGGCATGCACACTTTGTCCTGCATATGTACATAATTTTGTGCGCTTAATGACAAAATGACCAGCCCCGATGGAATTTCTGGAGGCCAGTGACAACTCATGGCCAATAGTTTTTCCTTGAAGGCACTAAATGTGATAGATTAGAATGGCGTATTCACGAGATTATTATCAAGCGGCCTCGGAGCGGAGATAACACAATGGAGTCAATGGTCATATACAACTGCGGGCTCATAACAGACCACGACATATACCTTCTGAAAGAAGGCACGCACTTCGCCCTCTACAACAAGCTTGGCGCGCGCATCATGCGTCATGGCGACGAGGAAGGGACACATTTTGCCGTCTGGGCCCCCAATGCCGAATCCGTCTCTGTGATAGGCGACTTCAATGGATGGGGTCATGATTCTCATTTGCTCCGTGTAAGAGACGACTGGTCCGGCGTATGGGAGGGTTTTATACCGGGGATAGGCGCAGGATCACTCTATAAATACCATATTGTCTCACGCCATAACGGCTACACCGTTGAGAAGGCCGACCCCCTTGCCCTTGGAGCCGAGACTCCCCCCAAGACCGCTTCTGTAGTAACGGACCTATCTTACGAGTGGGAAGACGGGACGTGGATGGAGACTCGTGGTGAAAAAAACGGCCTTAACGCCCCGCAGTCCGTCTATGAGGTTCATCTCGGCTCATGGAGGCGCGGCGAAGGCAACAGGTTCCTTACCTACAGAGAGCTTGCCAATGAGCTAACGGCCTATGTCCTTGAGATGGGATTTACCCATGTTGAATTTCTGCCCCTTATGGAGCATCCCTTTTACGGTTCATGGGGTTATCAGACAACGGGCTTCTTCGCCCCCACATCACGGTACGGCTCGCCGCAGGACCTCATGTATCTTATAGATACTCTTCACCAAGCCGGCATAGCCGTCATTATGGACTGGGTACCATCGCATTTTCCATCAGACGAGCATGGGCCGGGTTTTTTTGACGGCACGCACCTTTATGAGCATGCCGACCCGAGGCGCGGTTTTCACCCCGACTGGAAGAGTTTCATATTCAATTACGGACGTAACGAGGTTCGCTCTTTTCTTATCAGCAGTGCACTCTTCTGGCTCGACCTCTACCATATAGACGCCCTGCGCGTAGACGGCGTGGCCTCCATGCTGTACCTCGATTACTCAAGGAAAGAGGGTGAGTGGATACCCAACGAGTTCGGCGGCAGGGAGAACATTGAGGCCATGAACTTTCTCAAAAAGCTGAACGAAGAGGCCTACGCACGCCGCCCCGGCATACAGACCATTGCCGAAGAGAGCACGGCCTGGCCCTCAGTATCAAGCCCCACGTACCTTGGCGGCCTTGGTTTCGGCATGAAGTGGAACATGGGCTGGATGCACGATACCCTCAAATATTTTAAGGAAGACCCCCTCTTCCGAAAGCACTACCATAATGATATTACCTTCAGCATCTGGTACGCCTTTTCGGAGAACTTCATGCTCCCGCTCTCACACGATGAGGTGGTCCACGGCAAGGGCTCTCTTATAGACAAGATGCCGGGAGACGAGTGGCAGAGGTTTGCCAACATACGGCTGCTTTACGGGTATATGTACGGTCACCCCGGAAAAAAGCTCCTATTCATGGGTGCGGAATTCGGGCAGGTAGCTGAGTGGAACCATGACGCATCACTTGATTGGCACATCCTTGAGTATCGTAGCCACGCCGGGCTGAAACGATGGGTAAAAGACCTTAACCTCATGTACAGAGAGAGTCCGGCCCTCTATGCCATGGACTTTGACAAGAGGGGTTTTACCTGGCTCGGTGCCCATGACTGGGAGGGAAGCGTATTATATTTTCAGCGTGACGGAGGCAATGGCTCCATGCTCGTGCTCTGCAATATGACGCCAGTCGTGAGAGAGGGATACCGGATACCCGTGCCTGAGGGCGGCTTCTGGAGAGAGGTGCTTAACAGCGACGAGATAATATACGGCGGTAGCGGTGTGGTAAACAGCGGCCTTATCAAGGCCGAGGCCCATCGCATAGAGGGATACGCTTTCTCCATCCCCGTAACATTACCTCCCCTTGGCATTGTTTTCCTCCGGCGCGAGGGCTCGTAGCTCCGTGGCCCTGCCTTGCCTCATACACTCCAACCATCTCCACGCCCATTATTTTTGCGTCTTTGCCTCGAAGAAGTCTTATATGAACTCCCTTTTTTTGCCTCATGTCTAAAACAGGCTATACTGTAAATAAGGAGGGTTTATGCTCATAAAGAAAAAAAGACCATGGGACAACCTTGATGATGCCATTAGTGAAGAGGAATACCTCTCAAGGAGAAATTTTCTTAAAAAATCTGCTCGCTTAGGCCTCACTGCCGGTCTTGCTATTTACGGCGGGGCTTCGCTTATAAAACTGCCCCCGGCCTTTGCCTCCAACCTTTTCAGCAGTGCCGGAAAACCTCGAAAGGGGCATACTTACCCCGCCATACAGAACCCCGGCTTTACCCTTGAGAGACCCCTTACAGATGAGGCAGTTGCCGCGAAGTACAATAATTACTACGAATTTTCCGCACGTAAAAACGTCTGGAAGTATGTGGAAGGATTTAAGGCAAGGCCATGGACCATAAGCATATCCGGGCTTGTAAAGAGGCCCGGCGTATATGATGTGGACAAACTCACGAGTAGATTCGGCCTTGAGGAGAGGCTATACCGCTTCAGGTGCGTTGAGGCTTGGGCCATGGCCGTGCCGTGGACTGGTTTTCCACTTAAAAAACTCATAGATATGGTAGAGCCGTCAAGTAATGCAAGGTATATAATATTTCGTTCAAAAAAAGACAAACAGGTCTACCGCCAGCAGAAGATAAGGTTCTGGCTCCCATGGCCCTATACAGAAGGGCTTACCATGGCCGAGGCAATGAACGAGCTATCTTTCATGGCAACGGGCATATACGGTCACGTGTTGCCTGCCCAACACGGCGCTCCCATAAGGCTTGTGACGCCTTGGAAGTACGGCTTCAAGAACATAAAAGCCATTGTGAGCATGGAGTTTACAACGAAAAAACCTGAGACCTTCTGGAACACCATCGCCCCCGATGAATACGGCTTTACCTCAAACGTAGACCCTGATGTGCCGCACCCGAGATGGAGTCAGGCCACGGAACGGATGCTCGGCACAAAAGAGAGGCGAAAAACACTTAAATATAACGGGTACGGCGAGTTTGTTGCCGGGCTTTACAGATAAGGGAGACAGCGGAACTGAAGGGATATCGTACTGCCTTCCGCCTGTCTACAAGAGGCGCTCTTTTGCATAAAAAGACCTCCTGAAGGGCATCAACTGAAGAGGCCGTGACTCCACACAAGGCTCTGGCATGGGCGATGAGAATTTAAAATCCGGGTTCCTTTCTTTCGGAGGCATCTGCTTACAAAAAAACGCTTATGGACCTATGGACATCAAAGACATCTGCCCGATACGTCACTCCCCTTATCTCCTCAACTCCAGCGGTTGCATTACAAAAGATTCAGCTATCAGCTTTTACCCTGATATTACTTGCATTTATAACTCAAGCCCTTTGACATGACAGTCGTAAGGCATTATATTAAAGGTTAGCGCAAATCCGCGCAAGATAACAGAAATCACAAAAACGACAAAAGCAGGTTTTATGGATCAAAAAAAGATGCCGCAAAATAAAAGACAAAAACGAAAGAAGCCCATGGGGAAGAGGGCACCTTCCTTTATGGGTTCGCAGTGGGGATTTATCCTCCCCTTTCTCGGCATCGCCCTTCTCTTCTACCTCTGGGGCGGTATCACCAC